>DATIGS010000059.1:0-1702 GCA_035481425.1 Cellvibrio sp.
ATGGCTTACGCATTAACCGTATTGGATTTCGCGGTAAACAAACGCGCTCCGTTTGATAACGACGTGTTCTCTGATTCTGATCGCGCTAAATTCAAAACAGCCGTTGCCAAAGGTGTGGATTACATTTTGAAAGCGCAATGGAAACAAAATGGAAAACTCACTGCATGGTGTGCGCAACACGGTGCTACAGATTACCAACCGAAAAAAGCACGCGCTTATGAATTGGAATCATTGAGTGGTAGCGAATCGGTTGGCATCATCGCCTTCCTGATGACCCAACCACAAACTGCACAAATCGAAGCGGCAGTTAAAGCCGGTGTTAACTGGTTTGCCAGCCCGAACACTTATCTTGCCAATTACACTTACGATTCATCAAAAGCCTCGACCAACCCGATTGTGTATAAAGCCGGAAGCAGAATGTGGTATCGCTTCTACGACTTGAACACCAACCGCGGTTTCTTCAGCGATCGCGATGGCAGCAAATTCTATGACATCACCCAAATGTCGGAAGAACGCCGCACCGGTTATAGCTGGGGTGGCTCTTACGGTGAATCGATTATCTCCTTCGCCCAAAAAGTGGGTTATCTGTAAAACATCTGTTAGTGCTCCAAACAAAATTCCCGGCTAAATGCCGGGAATTTTTTTAGGAGATTGACAATTTTGATAACAATTAACGCTGCGGTTGATTTCCTGCATCAGCCCGCTTGTAAACAGCATCACCAAAAAAAGTGCCTACATTGGCAGTAGTTCTTTCGGCAGTAGCTCCTTCAAACGAGAGATTAAAAAAACTGTCCGGGTGATAAAAATCATTTTCTGTTTTTGCCAGTAACGGAATTTTTCGCTCGCCGAGGGAGGTGACCAATTTTCCTGACTCTACTTGAACTATCAGCTCCGGCCATCCCTGTACACTGGACGTATATTTTCCCACAAACTTTTCCAGCACCTTTGGTGCAAGGCTAATTTGCGGGCGCTCAAAAATATGTTTATAACCATTAGCGTACCCTGGTACATTCATACCTGAGTGGCCAAATCCGTCCAGCGCATCCAATTTAAGTTTAAAGCCTTTTAAATTTAATGCTTTAAGTTTTTCGGCATAGGCAATCACCTCAGCTGCAACGGCGTCGCCCTTACCTACCCCAATATATAAATGCTTTCCATCCAGCGCGTTGGAATTAGCAAGCGATTTCAGTTGTTGGTCAAAAGCAGCGCTAGCATTTCTGTAATCACCTGCAATGGCAATCGCACCGTCAAATACATCGGGGCGCTCCAACAATGCAAAGGTTGTGAAGGTTCCGCCCCAGGAACCACCTAAAAGGAACTCCTGTTTATTCAACCGAAAGCGCTCACTGAGCGCAGGAATAATTTCGTTGGCCAGAACAGAAATGAATTTTTTGGCGTGCCCGGTATTTTCTGAATTCTGAATAGGTGCCGGAAGCAAATCGCGCGCACGGATCGCATGGATATTACCGCTTACATTTCCCCAATCGATTCCAATAATAATCGCTTCCGGCATTTGGCCATCAAAATAAATACAATTGTAAACACTCGACGCCAACGGAAAATCCCATTGGCCATCCACCTTAATGATCAACGGATATTTTTTATCCGGATTGGTTTGATAGCTATCCGGCAACCGCACCTGGATACGATAGTCTTGCTGGTTTGTCTTTGAATAGATAGAAAATATCTGGGTAGAATCCAA
>DATIGS010000060.1:0-29232 GCA_035481425.1 Cellvibrio sp.
GCCCACGTCAAAATCGATCACGACAGTTTTATGACCGCGCATCGCCAAGCCAGTGCTGATTGCTGCGCTGGATGTGGTTTTGCCCACACCGCCTTTACCTGATGTCACTACGATAATCTTGGCCAAGGGAGGCTCCTGTAAAATATTCAAGGTCTAAAAATCAATGCGTGGAAAAATTCGTCGTTATACAAATTTATTGACCACAGTGTTAATTGCTTACCAGCGCCTCAACGAGAACCTTTTCTCCATTGAGTGATACTTGCACTGGTTTTTTCAATAATTCTTTGGGGAGCGAATCTTGCAGGACAAAGTTACCTGCTACTGATACCAGCTCAGCTTCCATTTGCTGGCAAAAAATGCGCGCTGTCTCGTCGCCCTTGACCCCAGCCAGGGCACGACCGCGCAGAGTCCCATAAATATGGATATGGCCATCGGCGAGCACTTCGGCACCTTCACTGACTTGCGCCAGCACAATCAAATCCGCACCTTCGGCGTAAATTTGCTGGCCGGAACGCACCGGGCGGGTAATCACTTTGCTCTGGCGCTGGACCAGCCGCTCTTCGATCACGGTTTCGACAACCGTCTCAACTACCCGTTCGATCACTGTTTCAACCGCTTGCGGTGCGGCTTCTTGTTTGGGGATCTTGAGCGCGCGTTCACTGGGTTTTGGCAGCACGGCCAAACCGGTTTTATTAACCGCCGCTAACAATACCTCAGGTACGCCGCTAAAACCTAGTGGTTGTAAATCCAGTTCGCGACAAATGGCGAGCAAATCAGCCGGTTTTTTCAGATCTTCGGGATTTTCCAGGCGATCCAGATTAATCAGGACCGGGGAGTTATTAAAGAACTGCGGCGCCTGAACAATTTTCTCCTTGAGCTCAGCTAATAGGCTCTTGGGTTCGTAGTGCACAATCGCCAGTACCACCACGGTCACAGCACTGCCTTTAAGCTGGAAATTTACATCGATCATGCGCTGCTCTCTGCTCGGATCATTACGAAAGTGCGCCATTATCGGGGCGCCATGTGATTAGTCAAGCAAGACTCAGCGTACAGTTCAGCTCGGGTTAAGCACCAGACTCCTATAAAGGAACCATTAGCGCCACTCCGCCCTCTCAGAGGGTAACCATCGGTATCCGAGCGAGAACCATATGACTAGCCAGCTTCTGCAACGCCCAGCAAAACTCGCGTTAACGATCAGCCTGCTGCTGCCATTAATGGTGGGCTGCACCACCGTCCAAGCGGTTGACCAACCCAGCTATAGCACCACGGTTGCCCAAGCCAGCTTTAGCGAAGCACAGTTGGACTCCCTGCTTGCGCCCATCGCGCTCTATCCGGATACAGTGCTGTCGCATGTGCTTATTGCTTCTACCTATCCTCTGGAAGTGGTCGAAGCTGACCGCTGGGCGCGCAATAACCCCCACTTAACAGGCGATAACGCCGTCAACAGCGTGGACAACAAGGATTGGGACCCCAGCGTTAAGGCGTTGGTAGCCTTTCCCGAAGTATTAAAGCGCATGAGCGAAGACCTCGACTGGACCCAACAATTGGGCGATGCCTTCCTGGCGGATGAAGCGAGGGTGATGGATAGCGTCCAAAAATTGCGTAACCGCGCCTATGCCTCAGGCAGCCTCGATAAGGTTGAGCATGTGCGGGTCGTGCGCGAAGAGAAAACCATTGTGATCGAGCCGTCCGTTGAACGCGTCGTTTATGTCCCTGCCTACGACACGCGCGTCGTATACGGCAACTGGTGGTGGGCGGACTATCCACCTGTGTATTGGCACTATCCCAGCAGCTATGTCTTTGTCTCCGGCTTCTATTGGGGACCACGTGTTTATATCGGCCCCCGCTTCTATTTCAGCGGCTGTCACTGGAGCCAACGTCGTGTCGTGGTGGTAGATCACCATCACAGCCATCGCTTCTATGATAACCGCAGCCTTGCCTACTACTCTGGGGCGAAGCATTGGCGCCATAATCCGGTACATAGACGTGGCGTCGCCTATTACGACAACCACACCCGCGACCGCTTCCATAGCTCCCGTGAAAGCTACGGCGATTCGCGTCAATATCGCGCCAACCTGCGTGACAATGGTGGCGGCCGCGATAGTTATGCCGGCGATAGGTACAACAATGGCGATCGCTACAACAACCGTCTAGCACCAAACCATGCCCGCGACCAACGCCAGGGACGCGATGAACAATTCCAGGAACGTCTTGGTCGGCAACAGGCAGGGCAAATTACGACTAACAGCAACCGGCCTGCGCAGTACCAAAACCAACAATCGCGCGCGGAGCAATTGCGCGAGCGGATGAACAGCCGTAATGAACAAAGTCTGGGCAACCCCCAAAGCCGTGAACAACGCGCCAACATCAGGAATAGCGAGACGTACACCAACCAACGTACAGATCGCACCGTCCAAGGCAACCGGGTTGAACGTACAACAACCGTGCGCGAACCTAACCAGAGTAATGAGCGCACCCAAATGGCACGCCCGCAGCAGCAGTATCGCACCGAGCAAATGAGCCGCACGGAGCGCCCAAATATTCAGCGGACGGAGCGCACCGAATCCATGGGTTCACAACGTATGGAGCGCCCGCAAATGCAGATGGAACGCCGTGAAGTCGCACAAGCAGAGCGGGCAAGCCGCCCTGAAAGAATGTCCCGCCCGAGCAATTCGGAATCCCGTGGCCAAAGCAATAGCGGTGAGGTCCGTGGTGGGCGCGAGCGTTAAACCGATAAGCAACATTAATTAGCCCCGACCCTTTAATTGGGTCGGGGCTCCGATGATGAATCCCGTCCTCGCGCGGCTTGTCCATAAAGCGCGCAAACTTTTATACTACCGCCGTGTCTCACGCTCAACGCCTCGATAAACCTTCGCATTCCCTAGAGTTCACGCTTGTTTATGCAGAAAATCGCACTTCCCTTCCGCTTGATCGCCGCGCTGCTGCTGATCAGTAGCCTTTTTGCCTGTAGCAGTAATAAAGTTGCCCGCCAAGCTGATGCCTGGCCCAGCGACATGCCATCGCGCGCCTACTTCCTGAAAGTCTATGAAGCTGATGAGGTCAACAAGAAAATCCAGACCAAAGAGGAATACCTCACCTGGATTGTGCGTTTTTATAACGGTTGGGAATTGTATCGTCGCGGCTGGATCAAAATGACCAACGAGCTGGTTGCCCAGGTTGATGACCCGAGCCAGATAAAGGAAATCCGTTACAAGGTCGATCGTATCGGGCGCCTGGTGTCGGGAGAATGGGCGAAAAAATCGGATACGCGCACAATTTATTTACGACATGTTTCAGTCTGGGGTAATGCGCTACTCGAGTCATTGGATCGCAATGAAGCATTGCCATTAATTAACCGCGTAAATCAGGATGTTGATGATTTGCTGGCACACAGAATTAATGCCGATGTGATTACCGCTGAGCGTTATTTTCCGGCAGATGAGGATGATCCGTTTTTATAAAAAAGAGGGAACCTCTGCTCATTCGTCGGCCAGAGGTTCCTCGGGTTAATCGCGAATTCAAATAACACCGTCGGACTAATGCCCTACCAGGTCCAATTAACCCCCAGTTTCAAGGTAGTTGGCGGGCCGCTAAAAGTGCCATTGGGTTGTGCAAAATTAGCAGGCAAATCCTCACCCGCCCCACCAAACCAATCCTGATAACCATCGTAGTTAACCGCATTGGTGACATTCAAAATATCCAACCGCAAAGTCAGGAAGCTATCCTGGGCAATCATACCCGTCGCAAACTGTTTGCTGATGGCTATATCCAATTGTTTATAACCTAGAAAGCCATTGTCATCGGGCTTAAAGGTCTTGTAGGTGCAAGCATTCCAACCTGCGCGGCAGTCAGTTCCCTGATAGGTTTTTACGCTTTCCAAATTTAACTTCGCCGACAAATCAAAACCTGCCGGCAAATCAACCATCGCGGCAATCACCAAGCGATGCTCGGGTACCGATACCGAATCGTGCCAGCCATAATCTTCGATATCAGGATAGTCCAACGCATATACCTCACCGGCTTTGCGCCTGTCTTGCGCATCGGTGTAGGTGTAGGCCAGCGTCATCCCCCAGAAATCATCGTCTTTGGGTTTATCCAATTTGATGTAAAGTGAATCGGCTTTGGACTCAAGCGCGTTCATACCAATCATCCCATTGCTGTAACCGGGAATACCGAATCCCCATGGTGGCCCCCAGGTGCTGCCCGTTTCAAAAAAATTACCGTCGGGGCGACGATTCATCAACATCCAAACAAAACCATCTTCACTGTTGATGTGCGACAAACTGAGTTCTGCATCCCAATCACCCATAGTGCCGCGCACGCCCAAACTGAATTGATCCGAGTAAGGTGTTTTTAAATCATTATTCACCATAAATACTTCGCGCCCCGCACCGGTATTCGCGTAAAGCAAGTCATCCAGACCTTCAGCAGTTAAATAGTTGGGGTCCCAGGCGACACAATTTGTCGCTGCAGGGTCACAATTATTTTGCGGATCTTCCGAATCAAAATTGACACGATAGGTGGGAAAGGTTGCCTTGGTTGATTCGAGTTGCAAGTTATCAAATAGATTTCGGTCGTACGCACGCCCAGCGCCGCCAAATAAAACCAGATTGTTATCAGTGCCTATGTCATAACTAAAGCCCAAGCGCGGCTGCCATGCATTTTTAAATGTGTCGCGGTTGTTGCCAGTACTGATGTAGTCATCGACATTAATGTTGGAGTTGTCGAGGTTACTCCAACTGCGCAGCGCAGCAACCACATCGTCAGGCGTTTGATAATCCAGATACACATCTGACTGTTCGTAATCCCAACGCACACCAACATTAATCGTGAGTCGTTCAGTCGCACTCCAGTCATCCTGAAAATAAATTCCGAACTGCTGATTGTCTGCCACTGCCGCGCCATCACCAATGCCCGCCAAAGGCGCGCCCCACTCCACCAAATATGGCTGCTCCCAGGAATAGTCGATGTTGTAACTGTATTGCGGATTGAAAGGTTGCTGCTCGACGGAGGTCAGCTCAACCGATTTGTATTTAAAACCGGTTTTGATTTGATGATTTTCTAACGCGATATAGGTGAAATCTTCCTGCAGCGCCCAACCTGATTGACTTTTTTCCTGATAGTCGCGCCCTGCTCCAGTATTCAACACCAATGATTTTCCCGCATTTAACAACACACTGCCGTTTCCGATCGTGTGCGGGCGCGGATTATAGGTGTAGTCCTCATAGGTTATTCGCGCATCGTTTAACCAATTGTCAGTGCGCCAGTTATGGCTGAGTACAACGCGGGTTTCATCATTATTTTTGTCGGTACCAAAATCCAGCGTGCGCTGACCACCAATTCCGGTTAATTCGGTCTCGTCACGATACTTTGCTGTAAGTTCAATTTTATGCGCATCGTTAATAACATAACTTAATTTTCCGAAATACAAATCCTCTTTAAAGTCCGCACTAACCCCTCCCAACTGGGACTGCACACTGGCTGGCAATTTGTTTACATCATAGCCGGCGCCCACGACTACATCGCGTGGATCACTATTACTTTTTCCCTCGTAGGCAAAAAAGAAATGCAACCTATCCTGAATAATCGGACCGCCTACATTCACGCCATATTGAATTTGCTGGCTGGGAACTTTTTCATTATTTTTTAGTTCATTGGGGTTTTTCTCGCGCATCCCTTCATCGGAATAATCATAAAAAAAACTGCCATGAAATTCATTGGAACCGGAAGCCGTCACCGCAACAATCGCCGCGCTACTAAGCTGATCATACTCGGCGGAATAGTTTTGGGTGATGACCTTGTATTCTGCGATTGCCGATTGCGGGAATGGATTACCGCGGCTTGCGTCCTGCCCGGTTATACCACCGCGCAGGACATAATTTTTTTGGCCTACACCATCGATAAAAATATTAATAGCATTGGGGCTCTGCGCACCGCCTTGGATGCTGGTACTGCCATCCTGCCCTTCACTAAATTGCACTCCGGGAGCTAAATCTGCGAAAGCTAAAAAATTGCGCGTGGTCTGCGGCAAGGACTCAATCTGCTCCAGCGAAATATTGGTACCAATTTCCCCTCCCAAGTTGTAATTCACTTGCGTACCCACTACCAGAAGTTCTTCAACTGGTTGCTCGGGGTCCGGTTGCCCTAACTCAATATCCAAATTTACTTTTTGCCCAACACGTAAATTAATTTTCTGTTGGTCTTGTACATTTTTTCCGCCAATCGCTATGCGATATACACCCGGTGGCAAATTGGTAAATAGATAACCTCCGCTGTTTTGGGTCGTCACTTTATAGCTGTGGCCATTGGCAATATTAACGACTATCACTTCCACACCCGCCAAGGGTCGATCATGAGTTTCGACAACACCCGATAAACTGGCACTGCCGATTTGCGCATGGAGAGCATCACTTATAGACGCGAGGGCGATGGTACTGATTACAGTGGCGAGAACTTTTCTAGCAATGGGAAATTTTCGTAGACGTATATGCATAATCATTTCCTTTTATTATTAAATTGGCCGGAACTTCATTATTTATCTAACCGGTGCGGCGCGTTGCCTCATTCAAGTCTATATCAGAAAATAAAAAATACCGGTCAAACCAAGGCAATAACAAGGTTCTTCGCGCCAATAAAAAAGGCCCACATCACTGTGAGCCTTTTCTTGTTAATCCACATTGTTTTTTGCAAATGATTAAGATGCCAAAACCTTCATTGCAATCTCGGAGCCTGGCAACCCATCCTGCGCGATCAACAAAATCATGCCTAAAAACATCGCTACTACCACCAAATACCAGAGCACGGAAAACCAGATACCGTAGGTTTTAAGCGGTGTGATATCTTCTGCCAGTCCTACGCGCCAACCGGCCACAATATCAATCACACCCAGCACTATAAAAAAGGTAATGAAATAAAAACCCAGTTTCCAGGCACCGACAAAACACAGCGCCGAAATAGCCAGCAATGCAACCAGCGCCAAATAATTGCGCCCGGAAAACACCAGCGATTTCACTACACGTCCACCATCCAATGGATATACCGGAATCAAATTAAACAAATTTAACAGCGCACTGGTCGATGCCACCAACCCGGCGAAATGGCTTTCGGTAACCAGATACACAATATAAAACGCCACCGTCATGAGCAAACCGTAAACCGGCCCCATCATGGAGATATAAACATCCTGCCAGCGAGTTTTAGGCATATCGCCCACTGCAAGGCCACCAACAAATGGAATCAAATACATCCCCTTGGTCGGCAAGCCAAATTTTTTCATTGCGCGCAAATGGCCATATTCGTGAAATACCAATACACCAACCAATGCGAGCGCAAATTCCAGCGTAAACATCACACTGTAAACGGCAACAGAGGCGGCCAGTAAAGCGGCCTTTACAACCTGTGCCGCCTTCAACAATTTAAAACCAATCAAGCCGATGGATAACCATGAATTGGACTTTGGCGGATGAGCACTTGCCACTGCTGCTTGATCAGTTTGCAAATGCGCTTCACCCAATGCACTTTCTTCATCCACCGCCACTACTGCAGACGCTTCCAGTACCCGCTCGTCATTTATCCACAACTCATAATTAACATCGGCTGCACGCAAATTGAGCACATAAACCAATTTCATTTCGCCCAACCCATCCAGCGCAAATTTGTGTTCACTGGCAATTCCAAAGTTGCGCTGTTGCGATACCACCACACCATCAACCGTGACGACTTCTTCACCATTCGCAGGTGTTGCATCAACATGAAACACACGATTGGCATAATCAAACGAGAATAACTGCATAAAATCCAACTCTATAAAGACACTACAAACGAAAACTAAAAAACGATAAACAAAAGCGCAATGAGGGTTTTTCTGGCCTTAACCCATTCAGGCTAATAAACTGTGCACTAGCAATTGCCTCTTATCTGCATATAACCGCGAGAACGAGCCCCCTATGTTACAGATTGGCCGACAAAACCGCTTAAACATCGTTAAACACACCGATTTCGGCATTTTTCTTGATGGTGGCAAGTTTGGCAATATCTTACTGCCCAAACGCTACGTCACCGACGATATGAAAATCGGCGGCATTCTGGATGTATTTATTTATCTGGACTCTGACGATTGCATCATTGCTACTACACTCACGCCCAAAGCGATGGTCGGCGAATGCGCATTTCTCGAAGTCAAAGAAGTCAATAATGTCGGGGCATTTCTCGATTGGGGCTTGCCCAAAGATTTGCTTGTGCCTTACAGCGAACAACATAAACCCATGGAAGCCGGTCGCTCCTACGTGGTGTGTATTTATTTGGATGAATACACCGGGCGCATCACCGCCTCATCGCGCCTGAGCCGTCATCTGGAAGAGCGCGCCAGTGGTTTGCGCGCGCAACAAGCCGTTGATTTATTAATCTGTGGTCGCAGCGAGATGGGTTACAAAGCCGTTATCAATCACACCCATCTAGGCTTGGTATTTCGCGACGAAGCTTTCCGCACCCTGCTCTACGGCGAGAAAGTAAAAGGCTATATCAAAAGCATTCGCCCTGACCGCAAAATCGATTTGAGTTTGCAAGCACAAGCGCGCGACCGCAAAGACGATCTGGCGGAAAAAATTCTCGCCGATTTGCAACGCCGCGGTGGCACATCCTATTTGACCGACAAGAGCGAACCGGATGAAATTTATAAAGCGTTTAATGTGAGCAAAGGCAATTACAAAAATGCGTTAAGCCTGCTTTATAAACAGCGAAAAATTCTCATCACCAAAGAAAAAATCACACTCGTAGAATAGGGACTCAATATGTCACAGGCTGAAAAATTAATTCGCTGGGGAATTATTGGTGTCGGCGATGTATGCGAATTGAAAAGCGGCCCAGGTTTTTATAAAAGTCCTCAATCACAACTGCTAGCAGTGATGCGCCGCGATGGTCTAAAAGCCAAAGATTATGCTGCACGTCATAAAGTGGCGCTGTGGTACGACAATGCCGATGCAATGCTCGCCAATCCCGATATAGATGCCATTTATATCGCCACTCCGCCCGCGCAACACAAGGATTATGCAATCGCTGCGTTAACTGCCGGAAAAAATGTCTACATCGAAAAACCTGTGACTCTCAACGCCGCCGAGTGCGATGCGATTATCGCAGCCGAAAAAGCCAGCGGTAAAAAAGTTTGCGTCGCGCATTATCGTCGTTACGTTCCCTGTTTTATGAAAGTAGCTGAATTAATTCGCAGCGGCGCAATTGGCGATGTTTTGCTGGTACAGCTGGATATGTTGCAACCGGCCAAATCCAAAATTATTACCGAGACAGACGATAACTGGCGGGTTAATCCCGCACTATCAGGCGGCGGTTTATTTCACGATTTATCGCCCCATCAACTTGACCTGATGATTTACTGGTTTGGCGCAGTGATTAATGCCAGCGGTTTTGGCTACAACCAGCGAAAATTTAATGCTGCAGATGATTGCGTGCATGGCTGGGCGAAATTTGAAAGCGGTGTGGTATTGCAAGGGCGCTGGCATTATGCCGTTGCTCCCGCGCAAACACGCGACCTGTGCGAAATTATTGGAACCGCAGGAAAGCTGACGATTAATTTTTTTGGCCAACAAGTCATTCGTTTAGGTAATGCCGAAGGTGAGCAGGAAATTATTATTCCTAACCCGCAACACATCCAACAACCTATGATTGAACAAGTGAATAATTATTTCCGCGGCCAGCGGGAAAATCCTTGTAGCGTGAGTGAATCCAAGGCAGTGATGGAACTGATCGATTGCTTTAGTCAGCCGCTTAATTGACCAACGTTGAGAGTTGAACGGCTGAATTGAATGTTTTAGTTGAATCGCTTGTTAAAGAGATAGGGAAATAACTTTTGCTTTTCTTCGGTAGTTAAACTCTCCACGCGTGCCTTATTTACACCAGGAATGTCATCCACATCAGGAAAATATTCCAACGCTTTTTCCAGGCTCGCCTCGCGGATGATATGCAATATAGGATAAGGCGCGCGGTTGGTGAGATTTTCAGTATCATCTGGTGCTGCGTCGGCAAAACAATAATCCGGATGAAAGGTCGCAAGCTGATAAACACCTATCCAGCCATTGCGTTTAAGTAGCTGATGCGTCCAATTTAAAAACTGGTTGTAATCAAAAAAATCCTGCAAGTGATTGGGGACAATCACCAGTGTTGTTTCTATCTCGCTGGCTGGTTTCTGGTCGAGCAACTCCATTTCTTGTTGCAAGTCTTGTAACAGTGCTTCATCGTCGGCTGCGCCACTGACAAAAAATCGAACCCGATTTTCCCGCGTTGGTTTGGCAGAAAACGGGCAGAGATTTAAACCAATCACCACCTCATTTAACCAACGTGCGACCGCGGCGACAACCATCTGCTCATTCAGTATTGGAGTGTCCATCAATTTGCGCCCGCTTGACGCTGCCCCAGGAACAATCCCAAACCTTCAATAAAATCCAATACCAAACCATCATCACAGGCTTTGTAATTCACATGACCGGGCTTGCGGAACAGTGCAGACAAATCTGATTTGGTCAATTCAATCGTCGCCAACTTAAGTGCGTCGCGGACATCCTGCTCGTGCAAATTAAAAGCAATGCGCAATTTTTTCAGCACATCGTTATTGGAAACTTTGTGGTGTTTTTCAATAATCTCCGGCTGGGCATCCGCTTTTTTTCCACGCTTTTGATCGATAAAATTATTCATAAAAATAAGCAGGATATATTCCGGCATAGCTTCAAAACCCGGCTGATAGTCGGTCTTGAGCAAATTGGCCACATCTTTTTCACTTAGGTCTATATCCGACACAGCAAACAATGCTTGTACTTGTTCAACCGTCAACGGTAGGGATTGCACCAATTTGCGGAAAATATCATTCGTTCTCATACAGCTGGCTCTTTGATGGAATCATGTAATTCAGGCATTCTAACGCAAACCACTGCCAACCCGTGAGCCAACCGATGAATCCGTTTATTGAAGTAAACCCGCTTGAGCCAGAATTAAAAGCCGCTCGCAAACGTGCCAAACAGCTCTGCCACCAATTAAATGCACTGCGGGCCGACCAAACCAAAGCACGCAAGCCCATTTACCAGGAACTGTTTGGCCAAGTATCGAGCGCCTATATTGAACCCAATTTCTTTTGCGATTACGGCACGAATATTTTTCTCGGCGAGCAGTTTTACGCCAATCACAACTGCGTCATTCTGGACTGCGCTGAAGTGCGCATCGGTGACCGGGTCATGTTTGCACCTAGCGTTCAAATTTACGCCACCACTCATCCCCTCGATCCCGTTGAGCGGGCAACCGGTAAAGAATTTTGTGCAGCAGTGACTATTGGGGATGATTGCTGGATTGGCGGCGGAGCAATTATTCTGGCAGGCGTGACCATTGGTAAGGGTTCGGTCATTGGCGCAGGCAGCGTAGTGACCAAGGATATCCCGGAAGGTGTGGTTGCGGCAGGCAATCCTTGTCGGGTCATCAGAACGATTTAAGCGGATCAATGCCGGCGAAAAGCCATCCACATAGAGTGATTTTACAAATGAAAAAAACCTCCCCTCTTATAGCTAAAATGTGATCCTCATAGAAAATTATTGTCTGATTATAATAAATGAATACTGGACTAATGCCGCCCAAATCGTTAATTTTGACTGACTTATTGAAGCCTTGTCGGACATAAAATCTGATCATTGGATTGCGCTACACCAATAATGACGCAATCAAGTATCCCCTCTCCAAGCGTGCGCAACTCCCGGCATACGCAACTTAGCTAACCCACGGATGTATAAATAGGGTCATGCAAAAATGCTGAAGTTTTATCGAAATTTTGCGATTGCATTGCTGGCGCTAGTGACAGCGACTTGCATTATTTTTTATTTGGGAATTATGAAATCCCGATTAAATACGTCTTTATTTCCAGGACGAGACAGCGATTTTCTATGGGCTCCGGCGGTGGAGCCGCAGGTTCCACAAAATAAAACGCAGCTCATCATCAAAAATAATGTGGGCACCGTAGAGTACGATTTTTTTCTCGATCCGGATGCGCCTTATGCCTACACCCATTATTCTCTGTATTTCATTGAGGCGGCACAGGCTTATAGAAAAGTTGATCTAACCCGCTACAGTGGGATTTCTTTCAAAATACAGTGCGACCCCAAAAACGTGTTGTTGCTTGCCCTCTTTAGTTTTGATGAAAAAGTGACTGATTTGAAAAGCATGTCGACGCGGCGGGTCTCGTCGACCGCATTTTCCTGCGACAACCATTGGACAACTATAAACATTGATTTTGATGAACTGGACACACCCCATTGGTGGCTTGGCCGGTACGGTTTTGATTTCAGTGACCAGGGATTTGATTTAAGTAAAACCATGGGATTTGCCTGGATTAATTCGCTGCAAAGCCCGCTAAATACTCCCTCGCATGCAAAACTAACCGATATTAGTTTGGTGGGCACTGATTCGCGTTACCTTTATGCTGCTGCCGCGGCGAGCCTGGGAATCTGGATATTATTTTTTATCTGGCAATTCCGCTGCTATATCAGCGTATTAACTCTGGACTTGAAAGAAAAAGTAAAACAAGACCAGCCATTGATTGCTTATAAAAAACTATCCATTGAGCCGCAGAAAGATAAAGAAAAAAGCGCGGTGTTACGCTTTGTGGCGACGGAATATGCCAATCCGGAGCTGAGCCTTGAAGACGCTGCCACAAGGCTAGGCGTTAATCGAACGAAAATTAATGATGTATTAAAAGAAGAATTGGGCCTCACCTTTAGCAGTTACCTTAATAAATTGCGCCTTACTGAAGCCGCGCGACTGCTATCGGAAAATGAGGATGCCAATATTTCGGAAATAGCTTATTCAGTGGGTTACAACAATGTTTCCTACTTCAACAAGCTCTTCAAAAATGAATACGGCTGTGCCCCCAAAACCTTCAAAACGTTGTATCAGCCGCAGGACGAAGCCAATTAATTTTTGATTGTGATTATTTCCCTCGATATTGGGCCTACCCGGCTATATGCCGGGCTTATTCAGGAATAAATTGGTAAATCAAAACACCTGCTTGGCGCCGATGAAGAAACAGAAAACTTACTCAACGCTCGCCACAATAAACTCGAGTATTTGCTTGGCTGTAGTGATGTTATGCAAATCTACATAGAGCGAGCCATCCTTGCCGGAATGATGCCCGTGACCAATTAAATTAAATAAATATTGACCATTTTTTTGTGAGTCCACTATAGATTCGTACACCAGCGATGGTTGGCCAGACGAACCAGAGCCGCTATAAACTACATCATCGGGAAACCGGGTTTTGCTGTAATACTCATTAAAATCGTAAGAGCGATTTACTTCGACCATCAATTTATACTGACCCATTTGCGGCGCAATCATTGCAACTTGATAATCTACCTTGGGTGTTGCTGCTGCAATACCGTCCAAATCCGAACTCTCGCCCTCCGGGGTATAAAGCCCATCCGTTGCTTTCACGCCTCGCTTATGGCTCCAGTAAGGCAGTGCCTCAGGTCGACGCACAATTTCTGTGTCCAGATCTTTTGCGCGATAGCTTGAGTTGGATGTTTTGCCAGTAATGTACAGCGTATCTATGTATTTACCTTCCAGGGTTTCCATCCAGACAACAATTTGCGGTACGCTGGTGTAAGTCAGGTTTAAAAATAATTCCTGCGGGGCCGAATGATATTCCTTTCCCGCTTTGAAAAAGATATTCAATTTCGGCATATTCCTTTCGGGTAAATTTTTAGTTGTAGCGGATGGTACCTCATCAAACGTTAAGTCGATGATTTCATATTCATGTGTGATGGGCGCAGCAGCCGTCCGAATATTGTGCCCAAAACTAATCACCGATGAGATTGGCGCAATATCAAAAGTAAGTGCGATTAAAATGGGCACAATACCCGCAACAGCCAACCCCATTGCCCATTTTCCCGTCGATTTTTTCATGTGATTTTTATAGGTTTTGGCATTATTGGTGAAGTGAAAACCAATACACACGATGAACAGAATTGCACCCCAAATATGCAGAGAACTGACAAAATAATTAAAGGGCATAAGGTACAAAATGGCCCCCGACAGCAATAACACGACAAAGGCAACCGACAGCACTATGCTGGCTACAACTCGAATATTCATAATAGGTCCATTATAAAGTTGCCATAACACTTACCGCGGCTGGGTTGATATCGGCAATCACACCGGGCAAGAGTTATGGTAGTTGGATGTTTAGGCATTGATACCCTGGTCGCGCAATTGTTTGCGCAGTTCAATCAATTCGTTGTTCATGTTTTTTTGGATATCTTCACGCAGGTAATCGCTTACATCGAATTTAATGGCGGGACTGGTTTTTGACTGTGGTTGGTTGGCGGAAAATTTCATAAATTTAAAATTTTTCTTTTTGGCCCATTCAGCAAAGGCTTGTTTAAACTGGGCCAACTCTGCCGCGGTTAACAGGGCTTCAAGCTCGGCGTCCTTTTGCGCCAGAAATTCTGGAATCTTATCGGTCTGGTTAGTGAAATAAAGCTTGGGGATTTCGCGGTAAGAGTTTAGGAGCTCTTCCATTTTGGCAGCACGCTCAGGGTCAAGATTGAGTTGCTCGATAAAATGACTTTGGCCTTTCTGCCAATCGGACTTGTCGCCCCAATCAGATGAATGACTCCAATTGGGCTGCATGGATGGGTACTCGGCATCTGATGCGAAAGCAACACAAGCAGCACTACCGATAATCAAGCTGGCGATAATTAACTTTTTCATAACGTTTTCCTCTGTGGTTGTGGTTTACAGTTGCTAATTTGCGCCACAATTGGGGAAGGAAAATGTTCGAAATGTGAAAGAAATGTGTCCTTTTACGTTGACGGCTTTGGCGCTCAGGGCGCCTCGTACTTATAGCCGCAGCCATAAACAGAGCGGATTAACTCTACTTGCTCATTGGCTTCATTCAGTTTTTTTCGCAGTTTTTTAATATGGCCATCCACCGTCCTGTCGCCCACTACGCGATAGTCCTTATAGATATTGTCGAGGATGTATTGGCGAGAAAAAATTCTTCCTGGTTGGGAATAAAGCAGGGAAAATAATTGGAACTCAACGCTGGTTAATTCCACCGGATGATCAAAGATCCGCACGCTCATACTCTGTTCATCGATCAAAACCGTAGCTGTAGCCACCGATGATGTGGTTATTGGTGAGACAGGATATGTGCGACGCAACACAGCCTTTACCCTGGCAACGACTTCCCGCGCGCTGAAGGGTTTGCAGATATAATCATCCGCACCCAGCTCCAGGCCAAGCAAGCGATCAATTTCTTCGGTTTTGGCGGTCATCATAATAATGGGCACTGCGGAGCGCTGCCGTTGGTTTTTACAGATTTGCAACCCATCCATTCCTGGCAACATTAAATCCAACAAAATTAATTCAGGATTATTTTCCTGCAACCAACGATTAGCTTCATCACCACGGTTAAATACCACCGCTTGCAAATCACTGGCGCTAAGGTAGTCAGCCATCAGCTTGGCCAAGTCTATTTCATCCTCAATTACACAAATTAACGGCGACATCTTGTTTATCCTTGATGATTGAATTATGAAAGTAAATCGCAGGTTTATTGAGGGGCGTCCGCAAGCGGCAAACTGATATGAATTCGTAAGCCACCCAGTGGAGACGCACTGGCCGCAATCGCGCCCTGATGGGCAACCACAATATTTTTGCAAATCGCCAACCCCAGACCCGCACCACCAGTTTCACGGCTGCGGGAATTCTCCAGGCGATAGAGGCGTTCAAAAATTTGTGCATTCTGGTCCGCAGCAACACCCGGGGGGCTATCGTCGATGGTGATGTCTACACTGGTTGCCGTGACAGCCAAAGCAATAGCGATCACACCTTCAGCATTGGTATAACGAATTGAGTTCTCAAACAGGTTGCTAAAAAGTTGTTGCAAACGGTCTGTATCGGCAAGAACCCAGGCCGCTGCGTGCTGGTCAAGATGATCTTGCAAACTCAATCCCGCCAACTGCGCTTTTATTTGGTAGTGCCCAATACAAGTTTTCAGTAGCGGCACAATATTGATGTTGTGTTTGTGATAACTCAATGCCCCCACATCGGAAAGCGAAAGTTCGAATAGATCATCAATCAATTTGCTCAGCCCTTGGGCCTTCTCATAAAGCAGTGCCAGATTTTCCTGATTGGCCGGACGTATGCCATCTTGCATGGCTTCTATCTGTACTTTGATGACGGACAAAGGCGTGCGCATTTCATGGGAAATGTCGGCCACCCAATGTGCACGCGACTGTTGATTGGCAGCCAATGCTTCGCTGAGCTGATTGAAACTGTTACACACCTGCCCAATTTCATCGCGGCTGGCAACGGGAATTTTCTGTGAGTAATCACCCGCCGCAAGGCTATGGGCTTTTTGTGCAAGAACCATCAGTGGGCGACTGATACGACGCGCAAGCAAAGTGGCAACCAGCGTTGCAATGACCAGTACCAGCAGGCTGATCAGGCTGAATACTTTAAATTGATGCTGGATAAAATTCTGATCCTGAATCCGCGTAGCAACCCTGGGCTTTTCAAAACTGATAAAACCAATAATATTATTTAAATCTGTCACAGGCACCCAGGTAAGTTCCTGCTCTGGTTTGATCACGCCCAACAGTAATTGCCGGTTAACATCGGCAAGGCTAATACTGCTGACAAATTCACGGTAAACGGTGTGAGCGGAGCTATTTGTATCATTGGCTTCGGGCAGTCCGGCAAACAGCGAATCGCTCTCCGCAAAAATAATTTCTTTTAAATTTAACCAGCGTGCGGGGTCGGCTTTTAATGCATCAAAAGAACCTTCCTCGCGGTAAATGCTGGCGAGGGCACTGCGCAAAATTTCCAAGCGCTGAACCGATTGTTGCGAGGTGTAATCCAGAAAACCTTGCCGAAGGCTATTGTGTAGCAGCAAATAAAGAGCAAGCACACAGACGGTAATTGTCCCGACAAATGCGAGCCAAAGTTTTGTACCCACAGTCATACGCATGAAACATCCATGATTATCAAGATGAGGAACATCACGCTGGCGCAGGCACCAGCGTTTGCTTAATCCAAAATAATATGCGGTAAAAAACGTGAAGTGTCTTTGGTGATGAGCGATTCATCTTCGCGGATACAAATTCCCGCAGCGCTATCTCCTACCACCCAGCTACCAAGCATCGCATAAGTATCGGCGTTGCGATATTCGTCGCGATATTTTGGCAATGGCTGCAACGCTTGCCGCACATAGCGACCATCCGCATAGGGGCCTGCGGCCGATATTTTTTCGCCGGTTGCGGTAATCAAGTCCACATTGGCACCTTCGCGCGAAAACAAGGGTTTACGCACCCAACCGGCAGCCAATGGTTCGCTTGAGGCCGTTTCAAAAAATGCGGGCAACAAATTCGGATGGTTAGGATAACGTTGCCACAACAAGGGCAGAATGCCTTTATTGGAGAGCAACATTTTCCACGCTGGCTCGATCATTTGGGTATTCGCCGCGGTAATGGCGCGTGCAAAATCCTCCTGCACCATAAATTCCCACGGGTATAACTTGAATAAACCTTTTATCGGTTGATCATCAAGATCGACAAACTGTTCGTTCTGGCCCTTCGCGTCCGCACTAACGCCTATATCTTCCAACGCGATATAGCGCACATCAAGATCGGCTTGCGCAGCCATATCCATCAAATAATTTACCGTGCCGCGATCTTCGATATTGTCACGCACACTGGTGAAATAAAAAGGTTGCGGTAAATTGAGTTGCCCAAACGCTTGTTCAATTTTGTCGTGCAGGGAATTAAATTGATCGGCGCGTTCCGGCAAGACGCCATTTTTAATTTGATCTTCCAACCAGACCCACTGAAAAAAACCGGTTTCAAATAGTGACGTAGGCGTGTCGTAATTTAATTCGAGTAATTTTGCGGGGCCAGTGCCGTTGTAAACCAAATCAAAACGGCCATACAAATGCGGCTCGCCTTTGTTCCAGGAATTCCAGATATAGCTCCAGAAATCGCGCGGGATATTCAAGAGCGTGAGCATTTCTTCACTGCGGGTAATATCCCCGACCATATCCATGGTCATCTGGTGAAGCTCTTCCGTCGGCGCTTCCAGATCTTCTTCAATTTGTTGCAAACTGAATTGGTAATACGCGGTTTCATCCCAGTAGGGTTCGCCGTCAAAGGTGTGGAAATTAAATCCAACTTCTTCGGCGTAAGCGCGCCAATTCGCGCGCTCGGCAACACTGATACGTTTCATGCATTAACCACCAAAACTATTGCGCGCAGCGGCTTGCTGCCCGAAACCGCCGCGACGCACCAATTGGCCCGCCTGTGGTTTTACTTGCGATGGTTTGAGTGAAATGGGGCCAATACCACCTGCAACCGGCGTATTGGTTGCCGTGCGGAAAGTGCTGCGGTCATCGCGCGATTTATATAGCGGTTGAGTCGCAACATTTCGGTTTCCTGCACCTGCACCCGCACCGCCGACCGCATTGTCATTTCCGGGCTGCTGCAAATTGGCGCCGCCGCGATTCATCATTTGCCCCGCGAGATAGCCCATCATCATCGGCATAAATACACTACCGCCAGAGGTGGTTTGTTGCGGTGCGGTTTCACACTGGCCCGCGCCAAAATCCACTTCGCATTCTTCTTTGCTTACATATTTTGGCGCGACTTGCGGATGCAATGCTTTTGCAGCGGCGTAATCGGTCTCGCATTGCGCGGCGCTATTTAATGCAGCTGCACTGCATTCACTCGGGTCGGTAAATACCATCGCCTGTTCACGCTCTTCGCCACATCCAGCAAGCAATAAAGTGGCGACAGGAACCATTAATACCAAAGCGGCTTTTTTACTGCGTTTCATAATCTATTTCCTGTGAAAAATTAATAGCTCATGCAAGCGGCGTTAATTAAACCCACGGCAATCGCAAGGGCAGCTGCAAAAATACCGGTCGCCATCTCGCCATTGGCAATACGCCCTGATAATTGTTTAAGCGTGATGCGCAACACCACGAAGGTAAGAATTTGTACCACTAATGCAATGGCACCCCATACCGCGCAATCAAGCAATGATTGCGAGTGAGTAATCGCGCTGGATAGTGGCAATGCAAAACCAATAATCGCGCCGCCAAATGCCAGAGCAGCTGACGAATTATTTGCGCGAATTAATGCCAGCTCTTCATGTGGGGTCATCCAGGTATATAACCTTACAAAAATCAGGACTAATACGATGGCTAATGCAAAATAAGCGAGAAAAGCCGGGATGCCATTGAATGATGTCAGCGTGGTTGCAAGCATAAAAATATCCTTGATGAGAAAATAATAGACACTAAAAACTGCCGCGGATTCTGACACAATTTATCGGGATGCAGGAAAATTTTGCGTGCATAAAAAATGCGGCTGAAATTGTCTGCAGCGCGAATTAAGTTGCAGCCCTGGGCGTATAAATAAAGGTGTTGGCAGTGAGGCGGCCGGTGAGGGGATTGGGATCAAAACGAAAATCGGCAGCGATATTGCCCGCATGCAGACTGGTACTGCGGTAGATCACTATGCGATTGAACACTGCATCGTAAGACGCAATCTGCTCAAACAAGTGATTGCTGCCATTCATGTAACCAGTCGGAAAATCCGGCGCTTGCATCTGCCCGGCGATCACGCGTCTATATTCATCCAACCGCTGGTCATCCACATATTCAAAACCGGTAGCCCGGTGGCGATACAGCGAGGTTCCGCCCTGCCCTGCATCGCACAGGTAATGCACTGAGGCAAGGTCGGTCATATTGGCCGAATCCGAATGCGGAACCGACTGCGCTGGCAGCAATTGCGCAGGCGGAGTGACGACGAGCGAGAATGCGGACTTTACCCCACGGCGAATGCCATTTGGCAACTCGAATACACGGTAAATCAATTCGCCCAAATGGCGGCTCATCGCCTCGACATACAAGCCCGGCGTGGGGAATTTAATCCCCGGATAAAACCCCTGCTCTGCGTTAAACCGCGCGGTTTTAGCGCAATATTCAATTAATGAATGCGGATCATTCAGAAAATTATCGATCACCAATACAGGCTGCCGCTCATGACCAACATGATCGACACTATATGAAAACCGCGGGTGGAGTGCGGGGATTGAGGGTGACGCCATTCGATTAAATTCCAATTGAACGCAATCAGTTATTGTGAGAAGCGATTTAAGAGGTCGTCATCATAGCCCATCTACAAGGCATCCAAGTTAGCGGGTTATACAGAAAAACACGCAAATCCAAAATCATTATTACCTTTTATATTCTATTGGGAGCTTTAAGAAAAACTTTTTATTTCCATAACTTGTGATTGAACAGAAATCAACCTACACTGCACAGCATCAATTATGTGAACTGGTTCGCACTTATATGTTTAAGCAGGTTTCCCTGATTTTCGCCCTGGCTCTCTCTACCCAAGCCAGTGCCCTCAGTATCGATTTAGGTCCCGCCAGCAGCTATAACCTCTTTATTAAAGAGAACTTCTCCCAGCCGGGCGCCGACTCGCAGGGCAAAATTGCTATAGGTGGCAATGCCAATATCGGGCAGTTCGATGTAGGCGTGAACTACGAACCCGGCACCCATCGCGATGGCGTACAGTTCTGGACGCAAACCGGCAGCAGCTATTCAGACGTGTTGGTGGTTGGGGGCGACCTCACCACCACGCAATGGGCTTGGGGCAATATCAAAGGCAATCTGGTTTTGGGTGGCAATCTCACTAACGGCTCCAGCGCCAACTCGGTTAAGGGCACCACTACCAAAGGCACCCCGATTGATTTCAACAGTGCCTTTGCCCAGTTCAACCTTTTGTCACAAGAACTGGCCAGCCACGGAAATACCGGTGGGCTGGACTTCAAATACAACAATTGGTTGTTGTTGGATGGCAGTGCTGATAACGATATTTACTTCGCCAATATCACCGGCAATATGCTCGCCAGTGCCACCGATCTGACCGCCACCGGGCTGGATAAGAATGACACATTGGTCATTAACGTCAGCGGCAAACACATCAATTTTGATTCGCTCAACTACGGCCAGCGTGAGTCATTTGCGGCGTTGGCAACATCGCCCAGCAATATCCTGTACAACTTCTATGAAGCGGAATCCATTACCTTCAGCGGTGGCATCAAGGGCAATATCCTCGCGCCGAATGCTGACTTCACCTTCTTGCAAGGTGATTTAAGCGGCCAGGTGATTGCCAAATCCTGGACCGGTGGTTGGGGTGCGCAGGCGAATTTATGGGATGGCTTTTTTGTCCCGCCTATCAATACCACACCACCTGAAACCACACCGCCACCGACTATTCCGCCTGTGATCCCGCCCGTGGTCACCGTACCCGAGCCCTCTTCCGCACTCCTGCTACTGTGTGGATTGCTGGCACTTACCCTGATTCGCTACAAACGTCGCTAGCCTTCTACGACGATAAAGCCGCTACCGGCCATGCTGGTAGCGGCTTTTTTTATTGTTGGTATTCGCTACACTGGTGCGGTTATTTCACCACCTGCCAGTCAGGCCACACGCAATAGGGACCCATATGAAATACGACAATATTCTCCAAACCATTGGCAACACCCCTCACGTTCGCATCAACCATCTCTTTCGCAACGATATTGAAGTCTGGATGAAGATTGAACGTTTCAATCCCGGCAGCAGCATTAAAGACCGTATCGCGCTGGCGATGATTGAAGATGCCGAGGCCAACCGCCTCATCAACAAAGACACAGTAATTATCGAACCGACCTCGGGCAATACCGGTATTGGTCTCGCATTGGTGTGCGCGATCAAAGGTTATCGCCTGATCCTCACCATGCCCGAATCCATGTCGATTGAGCGCCGCAAACAAATGAAAGCGCTGGGCGCAGAATTAGTGCTCACGCCCAAGGAGCTCGGCATGGGCGGCTGCATTGCCAAAGCCAATGAGTTGCTTGCCGAAAATCCAAACAGCTGGATGCCGCAACAATTCAACAACCCCGCCAACGTAGAAGTACATCGCCGCACCACGGCGCGCGAAATTCTCGCCGACTTTTCCGACCGCATCGATTATCTGATTACCGGTGTTGGAACCGGCGGCCATATCACCGGCTGTAGCGAGGTACTCAAACAAGCATTCCCGCGCTTGCAGACCTATGCCGTAGAACCGGAAAAATCCCCAGTGATTAGCGGCGGCCAAAAAGGCCTGCATCGCATTCAGGGCATAGGCGCCGGCTTCGTTCCACAAGTATTAAATAAAGACACATTGAACGGCACCATCCTTGTCAGCGAAGAAGCCGCATTTGAAATGGCTCGCCAATGCGCACTCAAAGAAGGAATGTTTGTCGGCATTTCCTCCGGCGCCACCCTCGCTGCGGTTGCGCAAAAACAAGCGGAGTTTGCACCGGGCAGCCGCGTCATTATTTTTAGTTACGACAGCGGTGAGCGCTATTTATCGATTGAAGATTTGTTTTGATTTCCGCAAAAACAGAAAAGAAAAATGACAAAAAAAATGGGGCAATAAATGCCCCATTTTTTCGTTGAGCTGTTAAATCTTATTCTACTGCTACTACTACAACTGCCTTGGCTGGCAGCTCCAGATTCAACTTGCCGTTGCTTGCTTTCGCCGAGTAGGCAGTTGGTGTAATTGCTTCAGGCGCAGCGAAGGTATTGTGTGCATCCATTTTCGCAGCAGTTAACACTTGCCCGCTAACGCCGCTTGCTTTTACGCCCGCGATGTTGATCGCCACAGTTTCCGCTTTATTGGGGTTGGCATTCACCAGCGCCAGATAAATTTTTCCGTCTTTCGCGCGCGCTGCCGTTGCGCTCACTGCCGGCACAGAAACATCGCCCAATTTATATTCCGGAACATCTTTCAGCTCCAGCGGCAGTGAAGTCGCGTCCTGGAACGGCACATACATTTTGTAAGCGTGATAGGTCGGAGTCAGAATCATTTTTTCCTTATCCGTCAAAATCATCGCCTGCAATACGTTAACCATTTGCGCGATATTGCTCATGTGTACGCGATCAGCATGCTTGTGGAAAATGTTGAAGTTAAGCGCGGCCACAATCGCATCGCGCAGACTGTTTTGTTGATACAGGAAGCCAGGGTTTTCACCTTTTTCAACGTCGTACCATGTACCCCATTCATCCACATAAAAACCCACTTTTTTCTCGGGATCATTTTTATCCATCACTTTTTTGTTATTGATAATAAATTGATCCATTTTGAGGGTGTTCACCATGGTGGACATCCACTCCTTTTCCGGGAAGCCGGTTGCTGCGCCTTTTACTTTCCAATCGCCGGTGGGCAAGGTGTAGTAATGGAAACTCACGGCGTCCATACGCGAGCTATAAGTCGGTTTGACATTGGCCGTGAGATGCTCAGCCCAGCTGGTGTCTTCAGTGTGGCCGCCGCTAGCGATCATTTTCGGGCGATTGTTTTCCGGCGTCTTTAAAAACGCGACATATTGTTTGTAGAGGTTGGTGTAATACTCCGGCGTCATATTGCCGCCACAACCCCAGGCTTCATTGCCGACTGCAAAATAATGCACACGGAATGGTTTATCGCGGCCGTTTTTACGACGCAATTCAGCGAGTGTGGATTTACCTTCTGCCGTCATGTACTCCAACCACTCGGCCATCTCTTGCGCCGTGCCAGTGCCCAGATTGCCGTTCACATAAGTTTCTGCACCGAGCATTTCCGCCAAATCAAAAAATTCGTGCGTGCCGACCGCGTTATCTTCTTCTACGCCACCCCAGTTGGTATTCACTTTTACCGGGCGTTTGTCGCGTGGGCCAATACCATCGCGCCAGTGATATTCATCGGCGAAACAACCGCCAGGCCAACGTACCAGTGGAACATGCAAATCCTTGAGCGCGCCTACGACATCATTGCGCCAGCCTTTGGTGTTGGGGATTTTGGATTTGGGGCCAACCCAAATACCTTCGTAAATACCACGCCCCAAATGCTCGGCAAATTGGCCATAGATATTTTTGTTGATGATCGGGCCGGACTTGGTGGTATCGATACTGACCTGAGTATCGGCAAAGGCAGTAAAACTGATGCTCAGACCAAGGGCGGCAACGAGCGGCTTAATGACGCGCATAGATGTCTCCTGATTGTTGTTATGAAGTTTGTTGTTATGTCTAGCTATTCGCTATAGCGACTGGAGAATAGCCGCTGCTTGATATTATTGTCATACAAGTTAACCTAATTTTACGCGGTGCCGACTAGTCTACTGCCACCTGTCGTCAGTTTCTTTCCATAGACTTGCATCAACTAGCTGCCAGCCAGCCAATACTGTGTTTAAATACAGTGCTCATTAATGTCTGGATATTCCTCACAAAAACCATGCGCAAGATTATCCACCTGGATGCCGACTGTTTTTTCGCCGCAATTGAAATGCGCGATGACCCATCGCTGGTGAATCGCCCGATTGCTGTGGGTGGGCGCAGTGAAAGTCGTGGGGTTATTTCCACCTGCAATTATGAGGCGCGTCGTTTTGGGGTGCGCTCTGCAATGCCCACCAGCCACGCCAAGCGCCTCTGCCCGGATTTAGTAGTGCTACCGCATCGCATGGACGCCTATCGCGAGGCATCGCTACAAATGCGCAGTATTTTTTATGAATACACAGAATTGATTGAACCGCTCTCATTGGATGAGGCCTTTCTGGATGTCAGCGATTCGGAATTTCACCAAGGCAGTGCAACGCGGATCGCGCAGGAAATCCGCGCGCGCATCCATAAAGAAATAGGTATTACCGTATCCGCCGGTATCGCCCCCAATAAATTCCTCGCCAAAATTGCCAGCGACTGGAATAAACCGAATGGACAATTTGTTATCACCCCAACGCAGGTTCCCGAATTTGTTGCGCAATTGCCGGTAAAAAAAATCTACGGCGTCGGCAAAGCCATGGCTGCAAAATTGGCGGAATTGAATATCTTTACCTGCAGCGACCTGCATAAATTTTCGGTGTTCGATTTAACCCAACGCTTCGGGCAAATGGGTGCTCGTTTACATCAACTCAGCCGCGGTGTGGATGAGCGGAAAGTCACCGTGGACCGCCGCCGCAAATCCCTCAGTGTGGAAAATACCTTCGCGCAGGACTTGCAGGGGCTAACACAATGCTTGCATCAAATCCCCGCACTCAGCCAACAGCTCGCGATCCGTTTACGCCGGGTAGATGATGATTACAAAGTGGTGAAACTCTACGTCAAAATAAAATTTTCAGATTTCAGCACCACCTCCATTGAACGCAGCGCAAGCGCTGTGTCGCTGGCTGAATTGCAAAGCCTGTGCGCAGAGGCCTATGAACGCAAATCCATGCCGGTGCGCTTGTTGGGTGTCGGTGTAAGGTTTATTGATTTGAAGGAAGGAAACGAGCTCGTACAGTTGCCACTTTTTTCACCAGAATGTTTTCATACATCCTGCCTTGGCAACTCGCTGTAATAGCGCTCAACTAATTCCCTCCCATATTTTCGTTCCAACCTACGCACAATGAAATGGCCTCTGGCCATACTTTGGAAATGATCCATAAACAAAGTGTTAATGATGGCACCACCTGCAGCGCCAAGCGCGGGAATCGCTTGGGCCGCTGCTTTTTCGCTGACTTGAATACCAAGACGCTCTGCAACCATTGTGATGAATTTTATTAACACAGGCGCACCTTCATCGGTCATTGTTTTTCTTACTAAAAACTCTGAAGCGTCAGAAATAGATTTGGCCAACACTGAACGCACAGCGTAATAACCTCCCTCACTGGCATCATCATCTTTACTGGTGCCGCCTAACGCGAAAACCTCGATACATGCCAATTTCGTTTCCATCGATGAAATAGACTCACCTTCACTACGGGCAATATCAGCAATAGACCGCAACATAATGGATGTGGAAATAGGTAACTCCACCGCGAGCGCCGCAATTCCGAAAAAACCACCCACGCCACCGCTCAGTGCGACACCCAACTTGTGCCATTTAGTAGATGCGCTTTCGCCGGGCACATCTTTCATCGTAACCACTATCGCGTCTGACGCTTTCATCAAGGCCGCCCTGGTCACTTCTACAACATTTTTATTCCAGTTCTCTGGCAATAACCGCAGTGCTTTTTCGATGGGAGTACCAATGACATTAGTGATCTTGGCCGCGATACCCGGATTTTCCAACAGGTTTCGCGCCAACTGCAGCTCATGTAAATCGGTGTCAGATAGATGTTTGGTCATGTTTTCTTCCAGCGTTTTCAACAGACTCTTACAGTTGAACAACAATCTGCCATGAAGTTCATTAATCGACATTAGACGCTGAGGAAGATCGCAAGATAGTAACGAAATAAGAAAGGAAAACAGCCCTGCATCAGAGCTGTTTTATAATGACGAGAGCTTTATTTAGCGCGGGTTTTAATTGTATACACACCCGAAATATCGCGGTTGAATGCAGTGAAATCATCTTGATAAAACGCCTTCAAATCTTCCAAAGTGCCATTGTTAATATTTTCTTCACGATTCGCTGGCACCCAATAATGGGGGACATTTTTGCCATCCGGCCCGGGAACACCTTCAGGTGCATTGCGCCAGGTAAGCAAGAAGGAAATGGTGCGTGCATCCGCGTCGGATTTTAAACCTGCAATCAGTTTGCGATACCACTGGTTATCGTATTTACCGGCTTCGATATCCGGTGCACGAATACCAATCTCGGAAATCACCGGAATCTTGCCGCGCTCATCGGCCATGCGTGCAACCAATGCCGCGTTGGCGACGACGTTTTTGAACCATTTTTCATTGTTTTCTGCTTCACCATAGGTATCAAAACCAATTACATCGACGTACGCATCGCCAGGGTAACGCTCCAAATAATTTTCTTCAGTTGCCTCCCAGAAATTATTGGGCGAATAGGCGTATAAAAAATTGTGTACACCTTTGGTATCACGCAAATATTTAACCGTGTATTGATACAACTGCTGGTATTGCTCAGGAGTCGATTGCTCTGCACCCCACCAAAACCAGCTGCCGGTATTTTCGTGCAGGATACGGAAAATGACTGGAATCAAAGTGCCATTTTCATCTTTAAGATTGTTGGCCCACTCGGCGAGCTGGTCGAGATAACCGTTATATACCGCATTAGCTTCGCCGCCAGGCAATGCCGCAACGACAGCGGGAGTTTTATCCCAGGAAGTACCTGTAGGCCATTCGCCTTTTTGTTTATCGGTCAATGGATTATCAAAATGTGAGCTGACCGTGATGATTCCGCCACGCGCATAAGCTTTTTTGATTTGCTCAACCACATCGCCTTCCATTTTTGGCGCAACGATGGAAAGCGTGTCCCAACCATACACGGCTGCAAAATCGCCTACTGCATTAAACGTATCCGATTGGGTGCCATCTGTTGAGGTTATCGTCAGCCCTTGGGTTGTCTCGTGCTGGTGACCAAACATAATCGAATTCTTGCGCTGCTCTTGCATAAAGGCAAACAGCGAACGGGTTTCAAAGGTGGCTTGTTTATCGACGAGATTAATATCTACAGCAGCGGTATCTTGTTCGACACTAGCAGTGCTTGCGACCGATTCACTGTCTGTTGCAGTAGCACCTGGATTATTCGATTTGTTATCACAACCGGTTATCGCAAATACCATCACCGCCAATACTGAACTACGCACAAGTGCCGGTAAAAGTCCCGGCAAGAAGTTTCTACTCATTGTTACCCTCGTAAAAAATATCTAATTATTCTGGTACCGCACTCGTATACCCAAATCAAAGGAAAGGCGTAATTCATCTGCTTTAATTTCGCGGGGGAAAAAACATCCGGAAATATGTGCCTGACAAAAACTGGCCCCCTCTAATTGGGTAGTGCGAAAATCGACACCACGCAAATCAGCACCGCGGAAATAGGCATCGCGCAAATCCAAACCACTCGCATCCAATTCACGCAAATCAAGACCGCGAAAATCGCCACCGCGCAACATGCCATCCTTTACTTCGCCACGCGCCTTACGCTGATTGAATTCAGTCACTCGCTCTGAACGCAACAACTCGTAATAAGGATTCACATGCACTATTGGTTTAGTCATATCTAGCTCCATTTGGTGGTCATTAATGGCGACATTTTGTACAGGGTCATACCTGTTTTGACTATAGCCCACCAACATGGATTTGTTTAACCGATTTCAACGGCGCCAGCATTATACTGTAAACGGTTACATCAGCGTTTAAGAAGTGTAATTACCGTGTTAAAAGCTTTGACGGGCCAGTTGGTATTTTGAGTGGCGCGGGTTACACTTGCGTACAAGCTGCAACATAGCAGCACGCCCAATATTTACGGTTATTGTTGTTTATCAATCTAGCCTTTGGGCAGGCAATCCTCGGTCAAACTTATCCCTTCAGGTATAGCGCTTGATGGAATAATAATCTTCAGCCAGTCTCCCTTTCACTAGGTTCAGCTGCTCATTTTTCGAGCTAAGCTGTAGACATGCGTTGAGCGTTAAATATTATCTTGCCATCGCACAGCCTCACGCGGGCTTGCTGTTGCTTCGGCATTATTGAGGAATTGTGAGAATGAGCTTTATCCACGACGACTTTTTGCTCGATACCGAGCAGGCGAAAATACTCTTTCATGAGTACGCCAAGAATATGCCCATCATTGACTACCACTGTCACCTTCCCCCTGAACAAGTAGGCCAGAATAAGCAATTCAAAAACCTCTACGAAGTTTGGTTAGCCGGCGATCACTATAAATGGCGCGCCATGCGCTCGAATGGTGTTGATGAGCGCTATTGCACTGGCGATGCCAGCGATTGGGAAAAATTTGAAAAATGGTGTGAGACGGTGCCTTACACCCTGCGCAACCCGCTCTACCACTGGACTCATCTGGAACTGCGTAAGCCTTTCGGTATTACCGATCGTTTGCTCGATAGCAGCAATGCCAAACGCACCTGGGATCAATGTAATGAGCTGCTTGCTACTCCCGAGTTCAGCGCGCGCGGCTTGATGACTCAAGCCAATGTGAAGATGGTGTGTACCACTGACGATCCGATCCACGATCTCGCCCACCATAAAACCGTTGCTGCAGACAAATCCTTCAAATCCGCAATGTTGCCCACCTGGCGCCCTGACCGCGCAATGATGGTGGAAAACACCGAATCCTATAACAAGTATCTGGATCGCCTGGCTGTTGCAGCTGATGTAAACATCAATACTTTCGAAGATTTGATGAAAGCATTGGACATCCGCCACGATTATTTCCA
>DATIGS010000061.1:0-5535 GCA_035481425.1 Cellvibrio sp.
CTTGCCGGGCGATGTCAAAGCGCGCTGGGAGGCCATCAAACAACAGGAGCGTGCCGAAAAAGGTGCGCAGGGTTTGTTGGCTGATGTGCCCTTGAATCTACCTGCGCTGAGCCGCGCCGCCAAATTGCAAAAACGCGCCGCAAGTGTGGGTTTTGACTGGGATGATGTATACGGACCTATTGCCAAAGTGCGCGAAGAGTTGATGGAAGTCGAAGCTGAATTGGATTCGGGAGACGAGGCAGCCCTTGAAGAAGAGCTGGGTGATTTATTGTTTGCCGTGGTGAATATCGCGCGCTATCAAAAAATCGATCCGGAGCAAGCTCTGCGTCGTGCTAATCAAAAATTTGAACAGCGGTTTCACTTTATCGAAACCAATAGTTCAGAACCTCTGGCATCAACATCCATCGATGAGATGAATCGCCTGTGGGACGAAGCGAAAAAGCAATAACGCAGGCTGGCGCATAAATCTTCCGTAAAAGCATAAGCGTGTCATGGTTTCATAGCTTTTTGTTACATGTGACCGGTTTCAAAAGCAGTTATGATTCATTCGTAACAACTAATAAAAAAGCCCCTGCTGTAACAATAAAAAACACAAAAGTGAGGTTCCCTTGGATAAAGGTGAATGGGATCGGCGAGAAGTAAGGCCGGGCTATGTGGATAAGCAACTCCGCACCATCAAAATCCACATCTCAGAGCTACAAATAGGCATGTTTGTTTCCAAGCTGGATCGCGACTGGCAGGAAACCCCTTTTCTCATGCAAGGTTTCATCATTGAAAGTCTCGATGACATAGATGCGGTGGCCGAGTACTCACAGCATGTGTGGATCGACGCGGTGCGCGAGCAGTGGATTCCCCCGGAGGAACGTGGTGTAGCTGGCCCCGCCATCGCCAAATCGCAAACCTATATCAATAAAATAGAAGCCCAAAAAGAGCACGCAGCCGCGCTTGGGATTTTCCGTGAAGCCAAGCGGCTCACGAAAACCTTGCTAGATGATGTTCGTTTGGGTGGTGTAGTCAACACCGATCAAGCCAAGGCAACAGTCAAGGATTGTGTGAGCAGTATTTTGCGCAATGCCGACGCGCTTATCTGGATGTCGCGCATGCGCAACGAAGATGAGTACACTGCGGAGCATTGCCTCAACGTGTGCATTCTCGCTATCGCCTTCGGCCGACACTTGGGTATGGGTGAACCTGAGCTGGAAAAATTGGGCCTATGTGGTTTGTTGCACGACGTAGGCAAAATGCGCGTCCCACATCAAATTCTCAATAAGCACGAAGAGCTGTCGCCCAAGGAATTCAACATCATCAAGGCGCATACGGTGCATGGGCGCAATTTGCTTATGTCGTCGCCCGGCGTTCCCAATGCCACTATCGATGTTGCTTACAGCCACCATGAGCGTGTGGATGGCACGGGTTATCCGCGTAAATTGAAGGCCGCGGGCATATCTGATTTTGCGCGAATCATTAGTATTGTCGATGCTTATGATGCGATGACTGGCGATCGCTGTTATTCCCGCGCCATCCCCAGTACCGATGCACTCAAGCGTATTTTCCAGGATCGCGGCACCCATTTTGATGAGCGACTCGCGCTTGAATTTATCAAATGCGTTGGCTTGTATCCGCCAGGCAGCATTGTGGAATTAATGAACGGATTAGTGGGAATAGTGCTGGAGTCCAATCATCGCTATCGTCATCTACCCAGAATTATTGTGGTCAAAGATTTGAATAAACCGCTCGAAAAAGAACACATCATTAACCTCAATGAAGTGGAGCAAAAAAAGCTGGACAAGGGGTATTTGATCAAGCGGGCGCTGTGCGATGGCAGCTATGACATTCGTGTCCGTGAGTATCGCGAGCGAGGCCTGGCGTTCGTCTATTAGGAGTTTTTGTTTTGTTTAATTCAACTAAGGCGCCCAATCGGCGCCTTATTTTTTTGATGGTTCTGCGGGTATTTGGATTGGTTAGTCCGGATTAACAATCCGTTTAGCTTTCGGCTTTTGGATCACTAGCGTTTTATGTGCGGGACTCGCAGCGGGTTTCGCGCCAGGTACAGCTGCCTTTTTTACGCGTGCTGATTGGCTGCCCGATTTATTGCCTGCCCGGTTACCTGCAGGCTTGTCGCTGCGCGCATCGCGATTACTGGCATTCCCTCGTGCATCGCCATTTGTATTGGTGCGCTTGGCTCCCTCGTTGGTTTGGCGATTGGATCTGTCAGCTGAAGTACCGCTGCGCGTGCGCGGCGATTTATTTGCTGCGGATGATTTATTTGTTGCAGATTTAGGCACTTGAACCGTTTCTGTTTTGTATTTTCCCTGTTCGATTCCCTCCAGCGTCCAACTGCCAATTTTCACCCGTACCAAACGCAGGGTAGGGTGACCCACAGCAGCGGTCATGCGGCGCACCTGACGATTGCGCCCTTCTGTAATCACAATCTCCAGCCATTGCGTTGGAATGTTGGCCCGCTCGCGGATAGGTGGCACTCGCTCCCAAAGTTTGGGGGTGGGGATCAGGCGCACTTCGGCCGGTTGGGTCATACCATCATTCAATTCGACCCCTTGGCGCAACTTGGTCAATGCATAACTGTTGGGCGCCCCTTCCACTTGTACCCAATAGGTTTTGGGTTGCTTGTGTGCCGGATGGCTGATGTGATGTTGCAGGTCGCCGTCATCAGTGAGCAGAAGCAAACCTTCGGAGTCGTGATCCAGGCGCCCGGCGGGGTAGACGTGCGGGACCTTGATGTAGTCTTTCAGCGTCGGGCGGCCTTCGCCATCAGTGAATTGTGAGAGCACGCCGAACGGTTTATTAAAGAGAATCAGTGAAGCCATAAATATCGATACAACCAGGAGTTGGGCAAGTGATAGGCAAGTGTTGGTACAGCAGAAAAGCGAATTCTAGCTGAGATTGGCGCCTCAGCAATAATAACTAAATCATGCATAAACCTGTGCAGGGGTGTAGAATCGCGGCGCTCTGGCAAGGGGGAGTTCCCTGTGGCGGGGCTCTTTTTCTAAATTTTCATATCGTTAATGGTAGAGCTCACAAGGCCGAGCCGCATGAATTGATGGAGCCATCTTTAAATGACAGATTCAAAAATTATCTATACCCAAACTGACGAAGCGCCAGCCCTGGCAACCTACTCCTTACTCCCCATCGTTCAGTCCTTCACCAAATCTTCCGGCATAGCTATTGAAACCCGCGATATTTCCCTCTCCGGACGCATCATTTCGGCGTTTCCCGAACTGCTTACCGATGGCCAACGCATTGGCGATCATTTGGCTGAACTGGGCAAATTGGCGACTACGCCAGAAGCTAACATCATCAAGCTGCCGAATATCAGCGCGTCTATTCCGCAGCTGAAAGCAGCGATTAAAGAATTGCAATCTCAGGGTTATAACCTGCCTGATTACCCAGAGAATCCGGCTAGCGATGCAGAAAAAGACGCTAAAGCCCGTTACGACAAAATTAAAGGTTCTGCGGTAAACCCGGTGCTGCGTGAAGGTAACTCTGACCGTCGCGCGCCTTTGTCTGTGAAAAACTATGCGCGCAAGAATCCGCACAAAATGGGCGCTTGGTCTGCTGATTCCAAATCCCACGTTGCACATATGAACACTGGCGATTTCTACGGCAGTGAAAAGTCTGCATTGATTGGCGAAGCGGGCAATTTGAAAATCGAATTGGTTGGCAAAGACGGCAGCACTAAAGTGCTGAAAGAAACCGTTAAGGTGCTGGCAGGCGAAATTATCGATGCATCAGTACTGAGCAAAAATGCGTTGCGCACTTACATTGCGGCGCAAATTGACGATGCCAAAAACACCGGTGTGTTGCTGTCAGTGCATCTGAAAGCCACCATGATGAAGGTGTCTGACCCAATCATCTTCGGTCACTTTGTGTCTGTGTTCTACGCACCTGTTTTGGAAAAGCACGCAGCAGTAATCGCTGAATTGGGTGTTGATGTAAACAATGGTATTGGCGATCTCTACGCCAAAATCAAATCCCTGCCTGCAGACAAACAAGCTGAAATCGAAGCAGATATCAAAGCGCTTTATGCAACTCGTCCTCAACTGGCGATGGTGAATTCTGACAAAGGCATTACCAACCTGCACGTTCCAAGCGATGTGATCGTTGACGCCTCTATGCCGGCGATGATCCGCGACTCAGGTAAAATGTGGAATACCGAGGGCAAGTTGCAAGACACCAAAGCCTGTATTCCTGATCGCTGCTACGCCGGTATCTATCAAGTCGTTATCGACGATTGCAAAAAGCACGGCGCTTTTGATCCAAAAACCATGGGCAGCGTGCCTAACGTTGGGTTGATGGCACAAGCAGCCGAAGAATACGGTTCACACGATAAAACCTTCCAAATCCCGGCAGCAGGTGTGGTGCGTATCGTTGATGCGGCAGGAAACGTGCTGATCGAACAAGCGGTTGAGCAAGGTGATATCTTCCGTGCTTGCCAGGTAAAAGATGCCCCAATCCAGGATTGGGTAAAACTGGCTGTTAACCGCGCGCGCGCTTCCAATACTCCAGCAGTATTCTGGTTGGATCCAAAACGCGCTCACGACGCGCAACTGATCGCCAAGGTAAACACCTATCTGAAAGATCACGATACTACAGGCCTTGAGATTTACATCAAGACGCCGGAAGAGGCCATCCAATACTCGCTGGATCGTATCCGCGCTGGCAAGGACACCATTTCTGTCACTGGTAACGTACTGCGTGATTACCTCACCGACCTGTTCCCAATCATGGAATTGGGTACATCAGCCAAGATGTTGTCCATTGTTCCACTGATGAACGGCGGTGGTTTGTTCGAGACAGGTGCGGGCGGTTCAGCACCAAAGCACGTCCAACAATTCGTAGAAGAAGGTCATCTGCGTTGGGACTCTTTAGGCGAATTCTTGGCATTGGCAGAATCGTTGGATCACTTTGGCAATGTAACCCACAACGCTAAAGCGAAAGTCTTCGCCAAGACTCTGGATCAAGCCAACGGTAAATTCCTCGATGAAAACAAGTCGCCGGGCCGTGCGGCAGGTGAGTTGGATAACCGTGGTAGCCACTTTTATCTGGCGCTTTACTGGGCGCAAGCTTTGGCTGCACAAACAGAAGATGCTGCCCTGCAAGCAGAGTTCGCTCCGGTTGCTAAAGCATTGACTGAAAACGAAGGCAAGATTGTTGCTGAGTTAAAAGCAGCATCAGGTAAGCCGGTTGATCTGGGTGGTTACTATCGCCCCGATGTGGCCAAAGCATCTGCTGCTTTGCGTCCAAGCGCCACCTTTAACGCAGTGTTGGCTAGTTTGGATTAAGTTTTCCTGAGATCCAGAGCACCAAAAGCCCCCTGTAGCGATACCGGGGGCTTTTTTTTGGCACTTTCTCTCTTTTAGTTATTTTTAAGCGGGAACAGCGCTCGTTCGGCTTGTTCGTTCCTGATTTGTATCGCCAGCAGGAGCGGTGATATTAACGGCATGTAGCCCTTTATCGCCTTTGGTGACCTCGAAGGTTACCTGTTGGCCGGCTTTGAGGGTCTTATAACCCTCCATG
>DATIGS010000062.1:0-9303 GCA_035481425.1 Cellvibrio sp.
GATTGTCGATAAAAATACTTCGCTGAAGACGACATTTCCCAGTGTACAAGCGGCAATAGAAGCCGCGCCCAGTACGGCAACGAAACCCTATCGAATTTATATTGCCGCCGGTGATTACTTTGAAAAAATTGTTATCGCCAAGCCGCATATCCAGTTAATTGGCGCAGATAAAAAAAGCACACGCATTTTTTATAATGCCTATGCTGGCCAGCAAGCCACAGATGCAGGTGCAACCAAAGGGCAAATTTGGGGTACGCCCGGATCTGCTACGCTAATTATTCGCGCGGCCAATGTACAACTGCATCAACTTACTATTGAAAACACGTTTGATTTTTTAGCGAATGATGCGCTGGCCAGTGACGATCCCAAACGTGTTGCCAATACCCAGGCCGTCGTCTTGCATTTGGATAATGGCAGCGACCAGTTTTTAGCGCGCGATGTTCACTTGCTGGGTTATCAGGATACGCTGTATGTTAATTCCGGCCGCAGCTGGTTTGACCAATCGCTTATCGCCGGGAATGTCGATTTTATTTTTGGTAAAGGCAATGCGTTGTTTACGCAATCGGAAATAAAAACCCTGGGGCGCGGCAAGCCCAGCGAACCCCATGCTTACCTTGTTGCACCTTCGACGCAAATCACCAGCGAATATGGCTTAACTTTTATCGATTGCCGTTTAACGCGCGATGCTTCCGTGCCGGATAATTCAACCCCGCTTGGCCGCCCCTGGCATCCGACCACCCAATTTGCCGATGGCCGTTACGCCGACCCCAATGCCATTGGCAAAGCCGTATTTATTAATAGTTGGATGGACGCGCACATCACCCAGGATGGTTGGTATTCCATGAGCGGCACTGCGAAAGACGGAACCAAAATTTTATTCCTGCCCGAAGATTCGCGCTTTTTCGAATTCAATAGTTCCGGGCCGGGCGCGGCGATAAATGATAAACGTCGTCAACTCAGTGAAGCAGAAATAAAAAACTATACGCGGGAAAAAATCTTGGGTGATTGGCAGCCGGAATAAAATCAGTTGCAAAAAAAAGGCTTCATCACTGAAGTGACGAGGCCAAGACTTCCTGTCAATGCGGGGCTGGGGGTTAGCCAGGATGCCCCTTATTGGTGTAGGAAATTATTCATCGCGCAGCGCATGGGCGGGTTTTGTTTTGGCGACCAGCAGTGCATGGCCACTCACAGTCAGCCAGGTCAAACCCAAACACAGCAGCAGGCTGGTGGCGCTGAAGATCGGTAACCACAGCCATAAATCAAAGTGGCGATAAAAATTCTCAAGCCATTGCGCTACGGCGTAAAACGCCAGCGGCCAGGTAATCACATTGGCAAGAATCACCAGCAGCGAAAAATCCCGATTTAATAGCGTCACAATTTTAAATTGGCTGGCTCCATGGAGTTTGCGCAATGCAATTTCTTTGGTCCGCTTTTGTGCATTAATCGCTGCAATCCCATAAATTCCTAATAGGCCAATCAGTAAGGCCACTAGAGCAAAACCGTAGAGGAATTTTTCCAGCGTTCGCTCAATTTTGAATTGATCTGCGAGGGAATTTTCGAATAGCCAATGGTGCGGCCGATTGCCCGTTATATCTTTCCAAATCGATTGTATTGCTTCGAGTTGCTGCTCGGTAGGTGCGCGCTCAAAGCGCACCGCGAAAGGTGTATTGGCGGTCGCATCGAGATCAAAACTGATAAACATGCAAGGCAAAGGCGCTTTGCGATGATCGCCCAGATGCACATCCTGCGTCACACCTACAACTTTTACATCAACGCCTTTAGGTTGGTCTGGTCTCCTAAACAGATCGATGTTATTGCCAATGGCGTCGTCTGCGGATTTAAAGCCGAGCGGTGCGAGCGCGGATCGGCAAAGCACGGCAGTCATGCTGTTTTGACTTTGCGTTGCGTTGTTATTTTGGTTGGTCAATTTAGTTGGGAATGTATCACCAGCCAAAAATGGAATTGCATAGGTAGCAAAATAATCGCTATCAGCAACCCAACTGGAGGCGAGTTCAACTTTATACGGCTGGTTGCCAATCAGGCTGTTGACTTCCATGGTGCCCGATCCATCGCCGGGAATAACCCCGAGCATGCGGGAGGAGCTGACCACGCCTGGAACTGCATTTATTTGTTGCCTAAGCGTGTTCAGTTGTCCTGCATTCATAGCGCGCACATCGCGATTGATAAAAAGCGCAATCCGGTCAGTTTGGTATCCTGGTTGATAATGTGATAGTTGGCTGAGATGCAACGCAATACTGGCCAATGCAATCAATAAAAAACTGACGCCTATAAATTGCACCACAAATAAAATTTTGCGTGTGTAGAGTGATAGTCGATTTTCAGTCGAACGATTAGCGCGCAGAATCAGCGCGGGGGTTATGCGACTAAAATACAATGTCGGATAAGCGGCAAGTACCAGAGAGACAAAGAGTAACAGCCCGGCGATAGAAGCAGTTAAGAATAGGTCGCTGAATATGTTGGTTGCCAGCGGTAAATTGAGCAAATTAATAACCGAGGGAATACTCAGCTCAGCCATTATCAGCGCAATAAATCCGGCAAGCAAAACCAGTAAAAAACTCTCCAGCCAATATTGTAAAAATAAGCTGCGAATACCCGCTCCCTGAATGCGCCGTAAAGCAGTTTCTTTTTGCCGCTTGACGTAGCCGGCGATAGCGAGATTGATATAGTTGGTTACAGCAATCCATAAAATTAACAAACCAAGGGAATAAAGCACCAGCACCCTTTGCCTGCTGCCCTGAGTCTCAATGCCGTCCAGATGTTGGTCCACCAAGGGAAGTAAAGAGAATTTAATATGATCCTGCGGATGCGTTTGCGGCAATTTTGCGGCGACATTCTGATTTAGGAGGTCGACAATTTGTTCATCAGCCGAGGGCTTTTTGGCTTTGATGTAAGTCAGCCATGAATAGGAAACCCGACGCTCGCTTGGTTCGCTTTGCGGCTGCGCACGATAGGGAACAAATAGTCCTGCACGTATTTGGCTGCGCGGTTCATCAATGTCCACTATCGCAATAATTTTATATTGTTGGGTGGCTGGCGAACCCTGGCTATCACCCGGCTGCGGCGGATGATTAATGGTGATTATTTTGCCCAGCGGATTTTCTTGTCCGAATAATAGCTTCGCCGTCGATTGGTTAATTAATAGCGTGTATGGATCATTGCTAAAATTGCGCGTATCACCGGCGATCACCGTGGGATTAAAAATCGACAAAAAATCCGGCGTCACATGGTTGATTAACACTTCCTGTACCAGTGGCGCAATGCCATCGGTTTTTCCCACCACTGCGGTAACATTGGTGGCTATTAACGGCGTGATCCAGATACTGTCCGTCATAGTTTCTTTTGTCAGATCCATCACCTCGGCGGAGACTCGATCAAATAGTTGTACTTTTCCATTAACTACGGATTCTGTGCGCAGCAATTGAATCTGTTCTGCTTCCGGCCAAAAACTATCCCAAGTCAATTCGCTGTAATTGACAATCACCACTATCAAGCTGGCAGCTAGCCCTAGCGCCAAGCCTGAAATTTTTACGGCGCTGTTTAATTTGTCGTTTAATAAATTGCGTAGCGCTATTAGTAAGTAGTGCTTAACCATGATGTGTCCTTAGTGGTGTTAGGCGCGACCTGACAACTGAAGATTGTTGAACCTGCTGCGCTTTTTGCTATTTATCAGGCAACGGCCAGTTGTGCTTGCGCAATTAATTTGCCGTCGAATAAATTAATCCGGCGCTGTGCGTAGCTGGCGTGTTCATTGGAGTGGGTGACCATCACAATGGTTGCGCCCTCCTTATTCAGTGTTTGCAATAAGCGCATGACCTCCTGGCCACGCACTGAATCCAGGTTGCCCGTAGGTTCGTCAGCGAGTATTAATGCCGGGTTGCTCACCAGTGCGCGCGCAACGGCAACCCGCTGTTGTTGTCCACCAGAAAGTTGGCTGGGCATATGTTTCGCGCGATGCGCAATTTCCATTTTTTCTAACACAGCTTGCACGCGCGCCTTGCGCTCGGAAGCGGAAACGCTTTGGTACAGCAGCGCCAGTTCAATATTTTCAAATACAGTAAGCTCGTCAATTAAATTAAAACTCTGGAAAATAAATCCAATATTGTGTTTGCGCAGCTGGCTCAATTTGTTTTCGGAAAACTTCGCGACGTTGGTACCGTTAAACAGGTAATCGCCCTTATCCGGGCTGTCGAGCATGCCGATAATGTTGAGCAGCGTCGATTTTCCACAGCCGGATGGCCCCATAATCGCCACAAATTCGCCGCTCTCAATATTGAGCGTAACATTGCTTAATGCACTGGTTTCCACTTCATCCGTGCGGAAAATTTTATCGATATTCTGAAGCTGAATCATGGCGAGTCCTTTAGTGGTAATGTGTTTGGTAATAGGATTGGTTATGTGATGGAAATAATTAATCCAGATGCAATTTTTCTATCTGGTCGTAGCGGGTGTAGGCACTGACAACGACTTGTTCGCCTGTGCTTAATCCCTCCAATACTTCAATAAATTCACTGTTGCGCCGCCCGGTCTTTATGTTGCGTTTGGTTGCGCTTTCGCCCCTGCTATCGACAACAAAAATCCAGTGTCCGCCAGTATCCTGAAAAAATGAATTGTTGGGAATCAAGCGCGCAGGTTCGTTAGCACCCATTTGCAAACGCAGTTGCAGGGTCTGGCCGCGGCTGATATTGGTAGGTTGTGCCTGGGTGAATACCAGGTCAATACGGAATTGGCCATCAACTACCTGCGGATAAATTTTTTTGATGCGCAAGGGATATTCCTGTTGGTCGATTCGTGCCAGCGCAGTTTGGTCGAGCTGGATACGGTTCATATAAAATTCATCCACCAGTGCCAGCAATTTAAAGTGATCCGGATCATCGATTTGGCCTATGCGTTCGCCCGGCATCAACGACTGCCCCGGTTCCAGGCTGAATGCGGTCAAGCGGCCAGAGATGGGCGCTTTAACATTGAGGCTTTCCAGGTTGTTGCGCGCGAGCGTTAAATTATTGTTGAGCGATGCTACTGAATCGCGCAGTTGTTTCATCTGTGCGGCTTGCAACGCTTTGTCGGCCGCGCCTGCTTCGCGGATTAATTGCTGGCGTCTTTGCAAATACCTCAAGTCATTTTCGGCATCCTCCAATTCAGCAACTGAAATTAATTGGCGCGTGCGCAACGGCCGCATACGCTCCAGGCGTTGGCTCATGGTGTCGATTTGATGATCCAGTTCATTGAGGTTGCGTTTATGTTCCAATTCGTTGCGCGCCAGATTTAATTCCTGGGTTTGCAATAAATTAATTTGCTCGCTCACTTGGGCTTCGCGCGTAATCGACTCCAGTTGCAGACGAGTGTTGGATATATCGACAATCGCTGCGCCTGCTTCGACGGTTGCACCATCCTCCAAATGGGTTTTTTCCACGCGCCCACCTTCAATTGCATCCAGGTAAAGCGTGCGTAGCGGCATCACTTGTCCGCGCAGGGGAATTACATCTTCAAAAATTCCCTCGCGCACTGTGCCGATAATCAATTCTTTTTTTTCGATGCGCAAAGCGCGCTCACTGCCCGGTGCGGCTAGCACCCAGAGCGTGGCGATGGCAGCGCACAGGGTTGCGCTGACGATTAATTTGCGGCGCTTTTGCCAAAAATTTTTTTGCAGGGGTTTGTCCATTGCGTGAGCGTGTATTCAGGTTGCCTTAAATCAGTAAAAAAGTGCCTTGCCATCAATGTCTTGGCGCGAGGTGCGGGCTGGCAAAACTGTGGGAGCCACCAGATTTGAGCAACTGCTATGCCATAGGAAAAAGTCTAGCAATTACAATGGGTTGAGATTTTGTGTACTGAAATCGGTTGGTCTTGTGTGTTCGATTTCGAACGCTTGTTGTTCGTAAACGGACGACATACACTGGGCTGCGTTAACAACCATAAGGATAAATCCCCGGGGAATTTTCATGACCACAGCCGGCCATTTACTCGTGCTCGATGATGACGAAGATATTTTGTTATCAGCGCGCCTGCTCTTCAAACGCCAGATAAAAACCTTGAGTTGTCTGTCCAATCCCGACGAGTTGCCGGAGTTCCTGGCCCGGAATTCCGTGGATGTGGTGTTGCTCGATATGAATTTTACCTTGGGCGATAACTCGGGCCGCGACGGTTTTAAATGGCTCGCGTATTTGCAGGCGCAGCATCCGCAGCTTGTGGTGGTGGTGATGACTGCCTATGCCGGGGTTGAGTTGGCGGTGAGTGCGATTAAAGCAGGCGCGACAGATTTTGTGATTAAACCCTGGAGCAATGAAAAATTAATTGCCACCATAAATGGCGCATTTGAATTGGCCAGGGCACGTAAAAACAATCAATTATTGCAAAATGAAAATGCCGCTTTGCGCAGTTCGGTGCAGCATTTGTCGCTGTCCCAAAAGCCGACCTGTTTTATTGGCGAGACCAGCAGTATGCGCGAGTTGCTGCGTAAACTTAATCTCTGCGCACCCACCGAAGCAAACGTATTAATCCTGGGGGAAAATGGTTCGGGTAAGGAATTGCTTGCGCGCGAAGTTCACGCCCGTTCAAAACGTGCGGACAATGTTTTTATGGCCATCGATATGGGCGCAATTCCGGAAAGCCTGTTTGAGGCGGAATTGTTCGGCTACAAAAAAGGCGCGTTTACCGGTGCCAATGAAAATCGTATGGGTAAATTGGTTGCGGCAAATGGCGGTACTTTATTTCTCGATGAGATCGCCAACCTCGCGTTGCATTTGCAAGTGAAATTATTGCGGGTGCTGGAGCAGCGGCAGGTCACGCCAGTTGGGGACGAGAAACCCATCGTGTTGGATGTGCGCGTGATAGCGGCGACCAATGCCAGTTATGCTCATTTGACTGATGAGCGGCAGTTCCGCCAGGATCTGCTGTATCGCTTGAATACAGTTGAACTTACCTTGCCGCCCTTGCGTGAACGCAAAGATGATATTTCATTGCTGGCGGATCATTTCCTCACTATCTATGCACAAAAATACCAGCGCAAAAAACCGCTGCTGAGCCATAAGGCGTTGGCTGCATTACGGGAATATGCGTGGCCAGGTAATGTGCGTGCGTTAAATCATGCAATCGAACGGGCGCTGGTGCTCAGTGATAAGGATACATTGCAAGCCGAAGATTTTGCCCTCGCTGCTGTTATTTCCAACGCGCAAGATGCACTAACGGATTCTGCACAAAACAACAGTTTGAATTTGGAATTGTTGGAGCGCAACGCCGTTGAACAGGCATTAAAAAAACACGCGGGTAATATTTCACAAGCAGCGCGTGATTTGGGTTTAACGCGCATGGCGCTCTACCGCAGGATGGAAAAATATGATCTCTAGGGCGAGGGCAGTCGTTGTAACCTGCTTGGCAGATTTTCGCATCAATATACTGCTGCGCCTGGCGTTGATTCTGTGCACCATGTTGTTGTGCGCCGAAATTTATCATGATGAAAAACTATTGTTATTCAGTTTGCTAGGTGTTGCAGGCCTGTTGTTGCTACAAATTTTTTTGCTGTTCCGCTATATGCAATCAACCCAGCTGGAATTGGAAAGTTTTTTCGATGCGGTGCGCTATGAGGATGGTGCGCGCCGCATCAACCCGCGTTTTCGGCAGAGCAATAAATTGAAATTGTTATGGCAGGATATACAAACACAGTTGCAGCAGCTGCGGCAAAATAATGAAGAGCTGGTGCGCTATTACAGTTTGTTGCTGGAAAAAGTCCCGGTAGCGCTAGTCGTCGTTGAGGGAGAAAAAATTGAATTGGTCAATTCGACGGCGCAGCAATTATTCAAACGCAGCTATCTTGCCGAAGTGAAACAGTTGGAGAATTACGGCGCGCAGCTCGCAGCAGATATACAGCAAATCCAGGCGGGCGAGCAGCGCAGCTCGCACCTGCTGAGTGATCAGGTGAGTATCGCAGTAGCTTTATCGGCGGCGGCAATCCAATTGCATGGCGGTATAAAAAAAGTGATCAGTATCCAGCCGATTCAGCGCGAATTGGATAAGCAGGAAATTGTCGCCTGGCAAAATCTGGTACAGGTATTTACCCACGAAATTATGAATTCCATGACGCCGGTTGCGTCGCTCAGCAAAACTGCCGATGAATTATTACTTGCGCAAATCAATACGTCGGCTAGTGCGGATGAAAATTTGCAAGATGCGCAGCAGGCCATCCATACAGTAGCGCGCCGCGCGGATCACTTGATGCAGTTTGTGCAAGCCTACCGGCGGATTGCCAATCCGCCTAAATTAGAAAGAGCGGAAATTCTGGTGCAGGATTTACTTGCCAATGTATGCAGGCTATTCCAGCCGCAGGCGAGCGAGCAGAAAATAACACTGGAATATGCGGTTAATCCTGTACATCTCAGCCTTCAGGCGGATCCTGCCCAATTGGAACAGGCGCTGATTAATCTGGTAAAAAATTCGCTGGAGGCGTTAGCGGGAGTTGTTGCCGGGCGTATTGAATTGAAAGCCTATATTGGCCAGGACGGCAATTTATTGATCGATGTTATCGATAACGGCGCAGGCATTCCCGCGGATAAATTGGAGCAGGTGTTTGTGCCTTTTTATACATCAAAGCGCGATGGCACAGGTGTGGGATTGTTTTTGGTTAAACAGATTATGCAGGCGCATCGCGGATCTGTGTGTGCGCTGCAGGCTGAGGTGGGCGGCAGTATTGTGCGCTTGATGTTTTGATGCGAATCCCAATTCTGGAAGTCAGAAGCCGGGATTCGCATTGACATTGATTAGTGCAAATAATCCAGACACTTATCCACTTCATTCGCAGAGCCTAGAATAACGGCGACGCGCTCATGCAATTGTTGCGGTTGGATTTCCAGTATCCGCTGTTGCTCACTCCAGGCTTTGCCGCCGGCTTTTTCAATCAGTAGCGCCATGGGATTGGCTTCGTACAACAAACGCAATTTCGCAGGTTGTTTGGCATTGCGATTATCCGATGGATATAAAAATATTCCACCACGTGTAATAACGCGATGCACATCGCCCACCATGGCAGCATTCCAGCGCATGTTATAGCGTTTGCCGCGCGGCCCGCTTTCACCCAAAATTAATTCCCCAATATAGTTGCGCATAGCCTCGCTCCAAAAACGCGAGTTACTCATATTGATGGAAAATTCCTGCGTGTCTTTGCCGATCTGGATTGCATCGGCGGTCAATAAAAACGTGCCCTGGGTTGCATCGAGTGTAAAGCAGCGCGTGGCCTTGCCGGTGGTAATTGCCAGCAGTGTCGATGGGCCATAAAGCACATAGCCAGCGCAGACT
>DATIGS010000063.1:0-12019 GCA_035481425.1 Cellvibrio sp.
CAGGGTGAGGGAGGATAGACCGAGGAATTTATTTCTTAACCGGCTTGGCACCACAAGAACCGCGCACAATCAGTTGTGCAGGCAGGAGCATGGATTCCGGGCGCTCGCCGTCCACCAGCTTTAATAAATTTTCTACCAGCAATTCCCCCGCGAGTAGCGTGTCTTGTTGCACGGTAGATAAAGGTGGATGCGTGTAGGAGGCCATGGGGATATCGTCGAAGCCCATCACTGCTACATCATTCGGGATATGCATGCCCGCTTCTTCCAGTGCTTTCATTGCACCTATCGCGATTAAATCACTCGCACCGAAAATGGCATCAAATGGCAAACGACGTTGCAACAAACTGAGCGTGGCTTTGTAGCCTTCTTCCTCGGAAGTTTCTGCCGCAACCTGTAACTTGGGATTCACTGCAATTCCCGCCTCCTGCAACGCCTTGCAGAAGCCGTGATAGCGGTCGGCAAACTCAGGGCTGTGCTCGGAAACATCGCCGAGGAACGCAATATTTTTTCTGCCGAGAGAAAGCAAATGTTTTGCGGCGTGATAGGCGCTGTTGAAATTATCGCAGCCAATCGATACCCCCGGCTGGCCTTCGAGCACCGGCCCCCAGGTAATAAAGTGCGCACCTACTTCAGTGAGATAAGTGAGTTTTTTTACGAAACTTTCGTAATCACCATAGCCGAGAAAAATAATGCCGTCGGCGCGATTGGCATCCTCATAGTCTGCATGCCAGTCTTCGCTGAATTGTTGGAAGGAAATCAATAAATCAAAACCGCGCTTGGCCGTTGCACGGGTAATACTGCCGAGCATGGAGAGAAAAAACGGGTTGATCAGCGAGCTGCCTGTGCCCTGGTCTTCACACAACAGCAGTGCGATAGTTTTGGTTTGCTGCGAGCGCAGGCTGCTCGCATTTTTATCGACTTTATAATTCAGTTCGCGGGCAATCTGTTGAACTTTGAGACGGGTTTCTTCATTGACCAAAGGGCTGTTGCGCAGCGCGCGCGATACAGTGGACTGTGAGACCCCGGCGCGGTAGGCAATATCAAAGGATGTGGGTTTATCGTCTTTCAACTCGCTGACCCTCGCTGTAACCGTATTTTTGTTGTAATTCTTATTTTGCGATTCTGGTTTGTAATAGGGGGCGATACTACATCAACCCCCTTTTTACGTATAGCTTAGCGCAGCTTAGGTTTACATCAGGTCAACCAAGGTACAAGGGTGGTTATCAGACCTCACGCAATGCGGTTGCGACTGGCAGGCGCGCAGCGCGGATTGCCGGGAAGAAACCGCCGATAAAACCAATCACCGTGGCAAAAATAACCCCTTGCACCAACAAGTCTGGCGTTACCGCAAAATCAAATACCACCTGGCTAAAGCTGGCGAAATTGAGCGTGGAAACCGTGTAACCATTAAATATGAGATACGCGATGAGCGCGCCAATCACGCCGCCGATCACCGACAGTGCCAGCGATTCCACCAGCGTTGAAATGGCAACCGGTGCCGAGCCGAAACCAATTGCGCGCAATGTGGCGATTTCGCGGGTGCGATTGGATACTGACGTGTACATGGTATTCACCGCACCAAAAATTGCGCCCAGCGCCATCAGGAATGCCAATGGATAACCGACCATTTTGATAAATTTACTCAAAGGCTCCGATTGCTCGGCGAGGTAATCGGTTTCGCGTTTTACATCAAGATTAAATTTAGGATCGGCAGCGACAGCTGCTTTAACCGTGTCGAATGATTTTTTATCCTCCAGTTTTACGCGCACGATTTGATAGCTATTGCCGCGGCGATAAGCGTTCTGCAAAATCTTGGCATCGCACCACAATTCTGATTCAGCCAAACCACCACCGGCTTCAAAAGCACCTACAACCGTCCATTCGGTTTGGCCGAATTTCACTTTGGAGCCGACAGCCAAATTAGCAAATTGTTTTTGTGCGCCGCGCCCGACGATCAATTCATTTTTGCCTGGCTCAAAGTTGCGCCCCTCAATAATTTTGAAGGAGTTGCGCACGTCAAATGCCATAGGTTCAACACCGCGTAATGGTGCGTTCGCATTGGCATCTTTGTCGCGCATTGGAATATCGACGATTACAAATAATTCCGGTGAGCTAACCGGCTTGCCATCAAGCTTGGCAATGCCAGGCAAGTTTGCAATTAATTGTGTTTGGTCATAACCCATGCCGCTGCTCATTTCCGATGTGGCACCGGCGCGCATCAAAATTAATACATCGTCAGCACCTGCACTGGTCATGGTGCGCTGGAAACCGCTAGCCATCGATAGCACCGCGATAAACACACCCACCACACAGGCCACACCAAACACCGCGACCGAAGAGGTGCCCACACGCTGCGGCAAATTGCGCAGGTTCATAAAAGTAACAACAATAATTTGAGTGATTGCATTAAACATAATTAACGTCTCCGCAGTGCTGCAACTATGTTGAGCTGCAAGCCTTGCAGCGCGGGAATAATGCCGGTGAGCAGGCCAAAAGCTATCATCAGGCCAATACCTATCCACATCATTGTTGATGACAGATTTAGTCCGGGCAAAACGGCTGCCATACCAGCAGATGCAAGAACGATAAATATTTTTGCCAGTAGCAAACCGATCATGCCACCGATTAATGAAATTACAATTGCCTCCGACAACACCATTAGCATCACCGCGCGATCAGAAAATCCAATCGTTTTTAATATCGCCAATTCCGGAATTCGCTCGCGGAACGATTGCGCCATGGTATTGCCCGCCACCAGCAACATGGTGAAAAACACCGCGCCTAAAATAAGCGTGGTAATTAACCCTATATCGCCAAATTGTTTGGCAAAGGATTTGGCGAAATCTTTTTCGCTACTGGTTTTGGTTTCAGCGGGTGAGTTGGCAAAGAGTGCATCGACTGCTGCTGCCACCTGCGCCGATTGTTTGGGATCTTGCACGCGGATAATCAGCCAGCCTAAATCGCCCTTACCGAATTGGCGCGCTTCATTAAAATAATCGTAATGCATGAGCATCGCGCTGGTGTCGGCACTTTTGCTTTTTGCTTCATAAATCCCTTCGATGACAAACTCCCAAGTGGTGCTGCCACCCTCGCGCGGGAATAAACCGATCAGCGGAATACGGTCGCCAATTTTCCATTTGAAACGCTCGACCAATGCCTTGCCGATGACTACCCCGATGCGATTTTTCTTCCAGGCTTGCATCTGCTCTTCCGGCAGGGAAACCATATCCTTGTAAATTTCAAAATATTCTTCGGCTACCACAGGGAATTGCGGGAACTGATTTTTTGTATCCTGATAATAACCGCCAAACCAGTTGGCCGAGGTGGCTTTATCGACACCCGCGAGCGCCTGTACCTTGGATAAATAGGATTCCGGCAATGGCTGGATCAAACTGATTTTGTTGATACTGACCAAGCGATCTTCACCAGCAATTTCTGCGCCCTGGTCAAATGCCGCAGCCAAACTGCGCAGCAAACCAAACAGCAAAAACGCAATCATGATGGAGAGCAAGGTCAAGGTCGTGCGCATTTTTTTGCGTCCCAAATTGCTCAATAAAAATTGCAGGTAGTACATGATCAGTGCCCTCCTGCATCGCCATTGGTAATCATGGTATTAGAAACCAACGACCCCTTATCCATATGCAATGTGTGGAGCGCGTGATCTGCTGCGCGCGGGTCGTGCGTTACCATGATGATGGTTTTGTGTTGCTGCTGATTTAGGGTTTGCAACAGCGAGAGGATTTCATCGGCAGTAGCGCGGTCCAAATCACCGGTCGGCTCATCGCACAACAACAAATCCGGATCACTCACCAGCGCGCGTGCAATCGCCACCCGCTGCTCCTGCCCGCCCGATAATTCGCGCGGATAATGTTTGGCGCGATTGGATAAGCCCACTAATTCCAATGCCGCCGCAACGTGTTTTTTACGCTGCTTGCTCGACAAATTGGTCAGCAACAATGGCAGTTCTACATTTTTTTCAGCAGTTAATACCGGCATCAAATTATAAAACTGGAAAATAAAACCGACGTGGCGCGCGCGCCATTTGGTGAGTTGCGATGCAGACATCTGATCCAGCCTCTGGCCACCAATGATCAACTCACCGGCGCTGGGCTTATCCAATCCGCCCAACAAATTCAACAGTGTGGTTTTGCCTGAACCCGATGGCCCCATCAATGCCAGAAAGTCACCGCGGCGAATATCCAGATCGAGGCTGGATAAAACACTGACCTGTTCTTTGCCTTTTCTATAGGCTTTGGAAATACCTTTTAATTGCACCAGGCTTTCGTTGGAAGCCAGTGATTGGGTTGCGATAGCTGTCATAAATCCTCCAGGATGCAGACCAGATACAGGTGATAAAAATGAAACGGCAAATTGAAAACCAAATAGAAAAATTAAATAGAAAAACTAAATGAAACTACTATTCGAAAAACAAAAGACCAATAGAAAAAATGAAACGAAAGATATTATTGTTATGCTCACTGGCTGCGTGGCAGCCAGTGAGTTTTGTAGCAATTTTGCAAACCGGTAGCGGTTGTGTAACTACATTGCCTTCGCTTGCGTGAAGCTGGTGTAAGTCAGCATGAGTGATGATGGCACAGCAATACTATTGCTCAACCCTGGCGCCATCTTTTAAGTCCGGTGGAATCACCACCACAAAATCTTCACCTGCCCTTAAACCACTGGCGATGTACACATCAGTTCCGTAACTGGCATTGAGTGTCACCTTGCGCAATTCTGCTACGCCATCTTTGACTACAAATAAATATTTGTCTTCACCATCCGAGCGCACCGCGGTAATCGGTACCCGCACCCCCAAAGGCTCTTTCGGTTTTTCTTCCACAACAGGTTCAGCATTCATAAAGGCAACTTTCACACCCATGTCGGGGAGAATACGCGGATCGCTGATTTGAAAAGCGATACGCACTTTCACTGTCGCTTTTTGGCGATCGGCAGCGGGAATAATGGCGATCACTTTCGCGGGAATTTTCCACTCGGGATAAGCTTCCAGGGTCGCTTGCACAAATTGCTCAACGCGCACGCGCTGGATGTAGGATTCGTTGACATCCACTTCAATTTCCAGCGACGCCATATCCACAATTGTACAAATACCGGTACGGGTAAAACCGCCGCCAGCCGAGATCGGGGAAATCATTTCACCCGGTTGTGAATCCTTGCTGATCACTACACCGCTAAACGGCGCACGCAGGGTCAAGTCATCCAGATTTTGTTGTTGCAGCGCCAAACGCTTTTGGCTCACTTCAATCTCGGCTTTGCGCGAATCCAATTGCGCGCGCAGGGATTCAAAATCAGCGCGCGCTTTATCCAATGCTGCCGCGCTGACCAATTGCGCGCGCGCCAATTCGGTATTGCGCTCCAATGTTAATTTCGCTTCGGTCAAACGCGCCTGCGTCTCTACTACCTGGGTTTTGGCCGATTTCAATTCTGCTTTGCTAAGGTCCAAGGCTTTGCGGGTATTGGAATCATCGAGCAGCGCCACTATCTGGTCTTTTTCGACTTGCTGCCCTTCTTCGATATAAATCTCGGCCACTTTACCGGTCACTTTGGATGACACGGTCGCGGTCCGACGCGCCACAACATAACCGGTTGCATCCAATACAGTTGCGGAAGAGGAGTCAGGTACGGCCATCCGCGCCATTTCGATTTGCACCTTGACCGGTGCGGGTTCACTGAAGAGGTTGATAGCAACAACTGCCGCTGCCGCTACGGCGGCGACACCAATCCACAGGCGAACCTTGCCTTTATCCTCGGGTTGATGGTCGCGGTTTATGCGTAATTGCGATAGGAGTTCGTCTTTATTCGTCACAATATGCTCTGCTCGTTATAGTCTGGAGGAAAACCCTGAAAGTGTGCGGGCATTATCATTCAATATCCGCGTTTGAGCCTAGGGTTTTGTTACTCCAGCAAAGATCCTTACCAGTGGTGTGTTGTTATGGGGGAAGAATAACGGAGGAAACATTGGCCGCAATAGCAGCCAATGTCACTAGATGCGGATGACAATTATCACGCGGGTTTCGCCAGGGCATTACAGCGAAGGTTTAAAATCGGCCATTTCCGCAGGGAGAATCGGGTTTTTCAGGGTGATCATGGTGCGCGCTGGCAAATTGACCGCTTTTAAATCGGCGGCGAAATAGCGGTTAAAAATTGCATCCAATTCGCCATTGCTGCTGATAATTTGCAACCCCTTGGTCACCCGCTCTGCCAGCGCTTTGTTATCGGGATTGACATAAAACACCAGCGGAAAGGGATAAAACACCAGCAGCGTAGATTCCACCACCAATTTGCCGGATTTAGCCGCACGCGCATTAAATACACCGGTCACCTCGTTTGCACCGAAGGTCACATAATCAAACTCTTTATTTTCCAGGCGAGTAAATAAATCGTCGAAGCTGCCCTTCTCTTCCACCTTGTAACCGTTTTGGCGAAAGAGCTCGGCATCGGCCCAGGTACTGGGGATACCCATACGCAATTTTTGTAATTGTGCAGGGGTTTTAACGCCCGCAAATTTTGCTTTATCGGCCGCGCGGATAATTAAAATTCGATACCCCAGCAGCCCTTTCATTAAGGGTAAAGGGACGAGTATTTTTCGTTCATTGGCCAGTTTGGTATTGCCAGCCACTGTGCCAAAAATATCAACGCCTTTGGTGCGGAAGACACTGGCTTCATCCTCGGCAAGCGGATAATCCGTTATATCCTCCTGCAGCGACCAAACGCCGTGCGACACTTTAGTTGCGTTGAGTGCTGCCTCCAGCACTTCGAGCTCATACTTCTGGCGCGATTCGGTTTTGTTGCCATTCCACAAGACTATGCCTCCAAAATCGCCGCCGGATTCGCCAACCGTTTTTTGAGCTGTTTGCGCATTCGCGTTCGCCGCCGCGCACAGCCATATGATCGTGATCAACATTGCGATACGCGCACATGGCCCGCTTAAAAATAATTTATTCATGACTAAAACTCCCGTCGGAAAAATGTATTGCAACTGTCATAAATCATTACTTATTAAAGACCATTATTCCTAGTCCCACTTAGGCAAATCAGAAACTGGCACCTGTGTCATTTTCATTGTTTAACCCTATTGCAGTGGTATGTCCAATTTACGCGCAACAGGTCACAAATCATGACACCGCCAGCCTTGGCGCAATTAATGCCCGTTAGAATGGATTTTCGAGCTATCTAATCAATCTGACCGCCAACAGAGCTGGCCACCAATAACGCCATTGCACTTGCGCCGATTGCGTCAACAACAAGGAGACCTTTGTGAATAGCCTCTTTACCACTGATATGAAGTTTACCCAGGAAAATCGCTTCATGCGGGTGGAAACCGCAGCCGGTCCCGATGCATTTCTATTGCGCCGACTCCAGGCGACCGAAGCCTTTTCGCAGCTATTTACAATTGATCTGGACCTGCTTAGTTACGACGGTAATATCCACGCTGAAGACATTATCGGCAGCCATATGGCCACCTTTATCGGCCTGCACACCAACCAGCCGCGCAAACTCAATGGTTTTGTCAAAAGCTTTGTCTACACCGGCCTGGAAAAACGAGGGCTCTATGGTTACAAGGCTGAACTGGTGCCCTGGTTGTGGTTTTTGGATAAGCGCACTAATTGCCGCATTTTCCAGAACCAAACCGTGCAACAAATTATTGAGTTTGTGTTCAGCGATTTGGGGTTTCAGGATTTCAATTTTTCGCTGATTGGCACTTATCCGCCCGTCGATTATTGCGTGCAGTACCAGGAATCGGATTTTAATTTCGTCAGCCGCCTGATGGAGCAGGAAGGATTATTTTATTTCTTTGAGCATCAGGACGATAAACACATTTTGCATATTGCTGACAACATGGCGGCAATAAGTTTCCTGGATGAGCGCGTCATCGAGCACAGCTCTGGCAACCGTTCCAAAACATTTATCAATTCATGGCAGCACCGCTTTCACTATTGCTCGGGCGCCTTTGCGCAGACCGATTACAATTTTGAAAACGCCAATCTCTCCCTGCTCACCGAAACGCTGACATCGATCAAATTAAATAACAACAGCGCGCTCGAAAAATTCGAGTTCCCCGGCAACTATGGTGATTCACAGCGCGGACAAAACCTGACCCGCATTCGCATGCAGCAGGAAGAAGCTGGCTATCAAGTAGTCAGTGCGACCAGCAATGTGCCGCATTTGGAAGTGGGGAAGAAATTCAAGCTCCTGTCCGATGAAGCCGCTGCTGACGATAAAAATAATTTCTCCATTATTGAAACGCGCCACACTGCATTTGAAGGCAGCTATCTCGATGAGCGGCATAGTGAGACTGATAGCAAAAGCGAGAGTGAATCCTTCTACGTCAACCAATTTATTTGCTTGCCGGAGGATGTCATTTATCGCCCGACACAAAAGACCACCAAGCCCCGCATTGATGGTGTACAAACTGCAATGGTCGTAGGCAAACCGGGCGACGAAATTTACACCGACAAATACGGCCGCATTAAATTGCAATTTTATTGGGACAGGTACGGCCAAAAAAATGAAGCCAGCTCCTGTTGGGTTCGCGTAGCTACACCCTGGGCGGGGAGCAAATGGGGCACGCTGAATATTCCGCGTGTTGGGCAAGAAGTAGTAGTCACCTTCGTCAATGGTGACCCGGACCAACCATTGGTAATCGGCAGCGTTTATAACAGCACGCATATGCCACCGGTGGGTTTGCCGGAAGGAAAAAATTACGCGGGGATGAAATCGCGCTCGATTAAGGCCGACGGCGGCAGCTTTAATGAATTCTCCATTGACGATTCCAATGGCGCCGAGCAAATCAAAGTGCATGCGCAAAAAGATTACAACACCAGCGTTGGCAATAATCTCTCTTCCACTGTTACTGCCAACGCCAGCTATAACGTCGATGGCGATAAAACATCTACCATTGGCGGCAACTCCACGTTAAGCATCACCGGCAATGAAAGCGGTGCAGTGCAAGGCAATCAGGATTCCAGCGTGCAGGGTAATCGCAGTTTCACCACTGCGGGCAACACCAGCGAAAATACCAACGGTAATGCGGAAGCCACTATTGGTGTCAACGACAGCCGCACCATTGGCAGCAATCAGGATCTCACTGTCGGCAGCAACCAGACACTTAACGTCGGCAGTAATCAAACCTGCAGCATTGGCTCCAACCAGGAAGTGGTAATCGGCGGCAACCAAAGTATTGGTATCACCGGCAAACAGGATGTGAGTGCACTCGCGCAAAATATTTCCATCAGCACCAGCGCAACCACATCGGCATTGGAAGTGGCGATCAATGGCCAAGCCAGTATTACGCTTTCGGTGGGCGGTTCGAGCATCGCAATTGATCCGGCGGGAATCACGCTATCCATGGGCGCCAGCTCGGTCAAAATCGATGCCATGGGTGTAACGGTGGTCGGCCCCATCGTCAAACTCAATTAACAATAAAACTGAATCGCGATGACAGACACTAATCCTATCCAACAAGAGTTGGAAAAACTTGATGACCAATGGGAAGATTTTACCAGCAGCAAATTGCCGCTGTTACGCTGGTATTTTTCTGCGGACGATATCCAGCTGGGGCTGACGTTTATCAAAGTCAAAGAACAGCTCGATGAAAAAAATCCCGAATTATTTATTCACCTGCACAGCGAATTTCATGAGTCGGACTCATTCGGCCGCGCACTCGCCGATGAAATGAACGAGATGATCGAAGCAGGACTGGCCGATGCGGAATTGGAAGAGACACAAGAAAAATCACCACCGGCCACCATCCACCCCTGGCAGAAACCAGCACTCGACAACAGCATCAATGGATTCAATTGCATTTTCCGCAGCTGCAAACATGCACTCGACAGCTTTGGCAATTATGTCCACAACATTGTGTTGGTCATTACCCCCGCGCGCATTCACAACACCGATGAATATACGCACTGGTGGGCGAGTTGCTGCGATATTCACGCGCGCTATCACTGGCCGGAGAATTTAAAACTGGTGCTATTCGATACCGAAAAAAATTCCACACTGGCCGCGCTTGCGCAGACCAATCCGCAACATATCCACAGTGTCGATGCACCCGTGGATATGGACGCAGCCATTGCTGCCGTATTGCGCAATGTCGATGATGGATCGCCCACCGCCAAATTCCGCCAACTCACTGTTGAGTTACAAAAAGCCGTCGGCAAACGCGACAAACCCGCGCTGGAAAAATTGGCTGCAGCCGCAATTGCATTGGCTGAACAGCAGCGCTGGTTCGACATGTGGGTAGTCACCCTGCTCACACGCGCCGCCGGTTATTTAAGTTTGCAGGCTTACGAGCCAGCACTGAACGATTATCGCGATGCGCAATTAATTGCGGCGCAAGGCGAGCAAGAAAATGTTCCCGGCTGCAATAAATTACAACTGCAATCCATGATCTGCGAAGGCACTTGCCTGTTCAGCGCAGAACGGTTTGCCGAAGCGGCCCAGGCTTATGCAAAGGGCGCGCAGGCCGCTGAACAACAGCAAGATGCAATGCTCACCCTGGAAGGTTGGCGCATGGCCAGCTTCTCGATGGAGCGCCTGAAAGAAAAACAACCCGCATGGGAATATGCGATGAAAGCACTCGAAGCCGGGCGAAAAATGGATCAGGAACAGCGCAGCCAATCGACGCTGCCATTTGTAGGCCAAGCCTTACTTCGGCTGAGTCCGAACGGCGAAATCGACAAGCAAATCAAATCAAGTTTCGCAGAATTATTGGGTGCAGATTGGCTGGAAAACCTGGAGGCCATGACATGCTGATCAGCAAACATTTTGATCCGGTGATGGGCATTGATATCCACTTCCTGATTATCCCGCCAGCAGGCCCGGTACCTATTCCACATCCGCATATTGCGCTGGTATTTGATCCCTTCGATTATGTTCCGTTTATTGGCGCCACGGTAAAAGTCGGCGGCCTGCCCCGCTCCACTGCAGGCACCGCAGGAAAACCAATCCCGCACATTCCGATGGGCGGCCCCTTTGCCAAACCGCCGATGAATGAAAATGAAATTTTTATGGGCAGCGTTACAGTGCTCGCCGACGGCGGCCCACTCAGCTACACCGCGGTGCCCTCGCTCAGTTGCCACGACATTGGATTAATCGCACCGCCGCGCAAGAAAAAACCGAAAAAATCTTTTGGCATGGTATTGCCCACCAGTGTGGTGCTGTCAATTCCATTAGGTATGCCGGTCATGGTGGGCGGAGCACCCACTATCGACATGATGGGCCTCGCGATGATGGGTGGATTTGCTGCGCTCGGCGGCGCATTTAAAAAATTGCGCAAGATGCAAAAGAAAAGCCCGCGCATGAAAAAAATCTCCAGCGCCATTCACAACCGCGCTAAAAAGGCGATGGATAAATTGGGCGTGCCGCCGAATGTTCGCAACAAAGTTCACAAAAATATTTGTACGGTAACGGGCCACCCGGTGGATGTCGCAACCGGGAAAATGTTTACCGATCACGTGGATTTTTCGCTGCCCGGCCCGCTACCGCTGGTATGGGAGCGCACCTGGTACAGCACCTCGGTTTACGATGGTCCACTGGGGCACGGCTGGCACCACAGCTACGATCTCGAACTCTGCGAAATGGATAACGCTGTTGCGGTGCGGCTCGCCGACGGTCGCTCCGTTGCATTTCCCGCACTGCATATCAACGAAAAAAGTTTTGATCGGCAGGAGCGCATGACATTGCTGCGCGACGCTGAAGGTTATGCACTGGATACCAAAGACAAACAGCGCTACCGCTTCACGCCATTTCAAGGGCAAGCAGAAAAACAATTGCTTACATCGCTATCGCAAACCACTAGCGGTGCAACCATTTATTTTTATTACAACGAACAAGCACAACTGCAACAGATTATCGACAGCGGCGGCCGCCTGATTCAATTCAGCCACACCGACGATGGCCGCATCCACAAAATATTTTTACCCGAACCCGAATCCAACCTGACACGCGACCACACCCAGCACAAATCGTTCTGCGCGGTTGAACACCATTATCGCAA
>DATIGS010000064.1:0-3013 GCA_035481425.1 Cellvibrio sp.
GTACCGCGAGTTGGCGATGCCGATTGCCAATCGTGTAATTGGTGAAATTACTTCGGCTATGCCGGACTCTGCTGCGAATAGCGCAGGCGAATCTGCATTGGGCGATGTCATTGCCGATGCGCAATTGCAAGCAACAGCGGCGAGCGATATGGGCAATGCCGTAGTTGCGTTTATGAACCCCGGCGGAATTCGTGCGCCGGGTTTGCTTTATGCATCGAGCGCGGCAGCAGAGGGCGATGGCAAGGTCACTTACGGTGAAGTATTTACCGTGCAACCCTTTGGCAATAGTTTGACTACGCTGACCTTGACCGGTGAGCAAGTCCATATATTGCTGGAACAACAATTTACCGGTTGCCATGCAGGCAATGCACCGGCGCAGTGGAATTATCCGGCGAACGATGTTACTGGCCAATCCTTTAATCGCGTGCTGCAAATTTCCAGCGGCTTTACCTATGCATGGTCTGCTAATGGTGTAGTCTGCGATAAAGTTGCTCAGGATTCGATTAAATTAAATGGCGAAACGATTAATCCGGCGCTCAGTTATCGCATCACCGTCAATAACTTTCTCGCCGATGGCGGCGATAAATTTTATATCCTCGCTAAAGGCACCCAGCGTTTGGGTGGCGCGCAAGATGTAGATGCATTGGAAGCTTTTTTTAGCAATCCACTCAACGATGCTGACAATGCAACCCCCGGTGTACAAATCGCACCGGGATTGCAAAATCGGATTGTGCGGGTGAATTAAAGAACGGCCGTACTCATAGCTTTTGTTCATCGCATAAAAAGCCCGCCTATTAAAAATGGGTGGGCTTTTAGTTTGTGGGCATCTAAAAGGACTCTGTGCTTTTTTACAATGTACATCCCCAGCCACTCATTGCATCTCGCGAATAAAAAGAACCTCATTTAGTTAAAAAACAATAAGCCACTAATCGCCAATCCTATCTATTTTTGTTAATTGGGAGTAAATACCTGCTGATGCGTTGTGAGATTTTGAGATTGTGAAATTTTGACCGCCAGGTGAAATCCACATTCGAGCGGTAAATTGCAACGGAAGATTCACATCCTACTTTCATTGAGGGAATACAAAATGAAAAAGTTATTCGTGTTAATACTGGTATTGTCGGGGTGTTCGCCTGTGGAGAACGATAATCTCGGCGCCCCTGTTTATTCGGTGCATGACAGCTTTCAGACTTTGGATGTGGTGAATGAAAGTGATAATGGCAGACCGAAAGCCGCCATAGGGTTTATAGAATTTGACGATTTGGGATTTCAAAAAGACAGAAGTGCGGTGGACAATGTATTTAAAAATATCCGAACGCTCAATGAAAATGCTGGTGCTGATCCATTATTGCTGGTTGTGTTTATTCATGGGTGGCACCACAACGCCAAACCTGATGACACCAATGTAACAACCTTTAAACGCTTTCTCCAAAACTTACAGCATGAAGAAAATATCCAAACCGTCTCAATACATAAACGGAAAGTGGTTGGGGTTTATATTGGCTGGCGAGGTGAGTCAAATGAGAGTGTATTGAATCCGCTAACCTACAGGTCCAGAAAATCAGCGGGATTGCGTGTCGGGCAATATGGTTTGCAGGAAGTATTGGCTGAGCTTGCGAAAATACGAAAATCCAAACAGAGTAATCGGTTGGTTTCAATTGGTCATAGCTTTGGTGGTGGAGTGCTATATTCATCGGTCATGCAAAATCTCGTAGAAAATGTAGTATTGGCGCAAAAAGAAGGGAGCAATCAATTAGGAACTATTAATAAAGTCTACGGCGATCTTGTAATTCTGGTTAATCCGGCACTGGAGGCTGCGCGTGTCGAGGTATTGAATCGTCGATTGAGTAATATCAAGTTTGCAGATTGCCAGCCATTAGTATTTGCCAGTTTCACATCCGAATATGACAAAGCGCTTTCCGATGTTTTTCCCCTTGGCCAAAAATTGTTTTTTTACGATGATAAAAAAATTGCACTGCAAGGTGATCATGAAGATTTGGTAACCACGCCTTATGGGAATGCGCCCTCGTTTAGAACCAATGAGCTTTCGTGCAAATCCTGCGACTACAAAGCAGAACCGGTTTATTTAAACCCGGATCAATATCGCGACGCAGCAAAACAATGGCGTGCGTTCAGGGAGAGCAAAAATGCGGAGTTCAACGTCGGAAATATAAAGTTGACACGCAACCCGGATTCCCCCATTCAACCCGGCACACCTATTATGAATGTCTATGTAACAGGGAATACCTTAATGCAAGATCATAACGACATATGGGGGAGCGAATTTTCACTGTTTGCACGGGGGCTTATCGGGATGGAATTTGCTCGCGGTGAAAAATGCCAACCATAAATAGGGTTTCCGGTGCGTGACCTTTGTGCATGATTGCGCAAGGTAGATGCGGATAATGCAACCCGGTGTATAAATCGCACCGGGATTGCAACAGCGGATTATTTTTCAGGGGTTGATTCAAGCGTTGATGCGGGCATTGATTCAGGCCTTGACATAGTACGGCGCTTGCCGGTGACCATTGAGAGCGGAAGATTTTCTTTCAAGCGATAGCTTTCAAAGAGCGCAGCGCTGATATGGATAATTACCAGCGCCATTAAGGTATCGGCAATCCAGTCGTGAGTGGTTTCAACCCAGTCAACGCCCCAGAAATAATCGATCTCTTCCATCATATAACCGGTCACTCCCAGCAATAACATGCACACCATCATGAAAATCATGACCAGTGCACCCAGCGGCGAGTGGCCGAGACGGTGATAATCCTGTTTGTTAACCAAGGCCTTTATATGCCGGGCCAAGCGCGGGCCGGTCGGAAAAAAATCGGACCAGCGCGCCGCGCCCTTGCCAAAAAATCCCCAGAAAAATCGCACCAGCAACCAGGCCACAGCGATATAGCCCAACCATTGATGCCAGTCGTCGCCGGCCTCGTTAAAAAAATAGTTGGCTATAAAGATAAACGCGATGGACCAGTGAAACAGCCTTACCAGCGGGTCCCAGAGTTTTTCG
>DATIGS010000065.1:0-5925 GCA_035481425.1 Cellvibrio sp.
CAGCCGATTTTCATCGGCTGCGCTTTTGTCTAACACGTTTGCTTGTTTTACACGGTGCTCTTAGTTAACGGCACCGCTGCGGTTTACACCATTGATCAGCGCTTTTACTGCTGAGGTGATGATGTTGCGGTCCTGGCCTACGCCGTAAACGGGTTTGCCGTTTTTCACTTTGATTTCTACATAAGTCACTGCAGCTACGTCGGAGCCTTCGCCGACAGAGTGCTCATGGTAATCAATCACGCTGACTTCACCGTCGATAAACTGGCTGATCGCGTGAGCCGCTGCATCGATTGGGCCATTGCCACTGCCGCTGATTTGCACCGTTTGGTTTTGGTGCTGGGCGTGGATAACAATATCGACCTGATGGTTGTCATCCTGCTCGGTGAACTTGCTCGATTGATAAGTGATGGGCGCATTCACCGCAAAATATTCATCGTTGAAAATTTTTACGATATCGCTCGCCTTCACTTCTTTACCGGTGCTGTCACTGACCTTTTGCACTACCGAACTGAATTCAATTTGCAAACGACGCGGTAATTGCAAGCCGGCTTCTTGCTGCAACAAGAAACTCACTCCGCCTTTACCGGATTGTGCATTCACGCGCACTACGGCATCGTAGCTGCGATTCAAATCGGCCGGGTCAATCGGCAAATAAGGGACCTCCCAGAGCGTATCTTTTTTCTGTACGGCAAAACCTTTTTTGATTGCATCCTGATGCGAACCGGAGAATGCCGTGAATACCAATTCACCCGCATAAGGGTGGCGCGGATGTACCGGCAACTGGGTGCACTCTTCATGCAATTTGCGCACGCGGTCGATATCAGAAAAATCCAACCCGGGATTCACACCCTGCGAATACAAATTCATCGCCAGGGTCACCAAACACACGTTGCCGGTGCGCTCGCCATTTCCGAACAAGCAACCTTCCACGCGATCTGCACCCGCCATCACTGCTAATTCTGCAGCGGCAACTGCAGTGCCACGGTCATTGTGCGGATGCACGCTGATGATGATGGAATCGCGGCGATTAATATTGCGATGAATCCACTCAATTTGATCCGCGTAAGTATTCGGCGTGTTCATCTCCACCGTTGCAGGCAAATTCAAAATCAATTTTTTCTGTGGCGACGGATTCCAGATTTCTACCACTGCATCAGAAACTTCTTTCACCAATTCAATTTCGGTGGATGAAAAAACTTCCGGCGAATATTGGAAAGTCCAATCCACTTCCGGCGCAGTCGCCGTTAATTCTTTACACCATTTGGTGCCCTGGATAGCAATATTTTTAACGCCCGCTTCATCGGTGTTGTACACAATTTTGCGGAACGCTGGCGCAAGCGGATTGTACATATGCAAAATCGCGCGCTTGGCTCCGCGCAAACTCTGCACGGTTTTTTCAATCAAGTCATAACGCGCCTGCACCAATACTTCGATGGTCACGTCATCGGGAATTAAATTTTCTTCGATCAACTGGCGAGTGAAGTTGTAATCAATTTCGCTTGCAGAAGGAAAGCCGATTTCAATTTCTTTAAAACCAATTGCGACCAATTCTTTGAACATGCGCAATTTGGTTTGTACGGACATAGGATCGATCAGCGCCTGGTTGCCATCGCGCAGGTCCGTGCTCATCCAGATGGGCGGTTTTTCAATGTGCTTATTGGGCCATTGGCGGTCGGGCAAAGACACGCCGACAAAACGCTGGTACTTGGTGGATGGATTGGCAAGCATGATCAACTCCGAAATTTTGTGCCTGGCTAGCTACGCTTTTACAAAAGCGGCGGATTATTTTGGAGTCCTCTGAAAACACTTGCCATGCAAGCGTTCCAGAGGCTCCGAGCTGTATAGTTCTTGTGTACTGCTGTAGTAGTAGTCTTGCGGTCTTGGCTGATTCAGCTGGTGCGGACAAACACTTGGGGATAACAAGTATCGATTTTCTATGATGCGGTCACATCGGCGAAAACCCCAGACCTGCGCGGATAGCGCCAATGGCTTTTTCAGCATTGGGACAGTATAGGGCAATTGTTTTGGCAGATGATTGCTAAGCTTGTGTTAATATCGACTTATAAACAATATTATTGCTTAATTTTCATTTTTTCTGATATTAATTGCTTTGTAATTGAGATTTACCGCTATGGAACTCGATCGTTACGACCGCTTGATCCTTGCTGCCTTGCAACAAAATGGCCGCATCTCTAACCAGGAACTGGCCGACAGCATCAGCCTTTCACCGTCCCCTTGCCTGCGCCGGGTCCGAGCCCTGGAAGAATCAGGCTTGATTGACGGTTATGTCGCTTTGCTCAATGCACGCAAATTGGGGCTGACGTTGGTGTCGTTTATCCAGATCAGCATGGATAAGCACACCCCGGATCGCTTTGATGTGTTTGAAAAAACCGTGGAAGCCTACCCGGAAGTATTGGAATGCCATTTGATCACCGGGCAATCTGCCGACTATTTATTAAAAGTGATCGTGAAGGATATGGATGCCTACCAACAATTCCTGCTGCAAAAACTCACCCGTATTGAAGGCGTGAGCGGTGTGCATTCATCGTTTGTGTTGAAATCACCGGTGGATAAGACGGCATTGCCAGTGTAATTGGCAATGCCGCCAGACCTGCTGCAATCAGGGTGCGGAGACGCGAATTGTGTTGCCGGTTTTAATCACATCCAATTTGCGATTTTGATTGGCTATTTGTACCGCGTAAAAAACTGGTGCGCCTAATGCATCGCCGGTAATGCTCAATTCATAAGTGCCGATAGCGAGCGGAATAGCATAGCTACCCGATTGGTAAGCCGGATAGGATTTTCCATTAGTGGTAATGACAACGCCACTCAACCCTTCGCCTACATCGTAAAAACTGTTGCTATTTTTATCGTCATAAATGACACCGGTTAAAAAATAATTTGACCCACTGCGCGCAAAATTTTGGGTGAGCATAGACGATAAATAATTGCGCCCTTCATTCATAAAATAACCTTGTAATTGACCAACACCCAATTCACGAAAATTGCCGTTCAAAATATTTTCGCGATGACCAGGCGATTTAAATAATCCTTCGTGTTGGGTTACTGCGTAAGTAGTCATATTGATACTGCTACCGGAAGTTCCGCCCCAGGCAATATTTTCCCCGCTCGTCCAACTGCCAGTAAAAACATAGCCCGCTGCCTGCATACGTTCATGTGGGGTGGAATTATTTATACCTGTGTGGGAAAAAACATCTTCATCGAGCATCCATTGAGAATGCCGGCGCGCGGATTCAATCAGCAATAAATTATGCGCGAGCGGTTGTTTGGGAGTGTCAGCGATTTGTGTTCCACTAATGCCGTCATTCAAGCCAATCCCCAAACGTGCTGCTTCAGCACCAGGATTGGCACGCGCGCGGTTGACCAACTCCACTACCAATACTTCCTGCGCTGTTGGTTGTTTGGCGAGATCAATTGATCCTGGTGTTGCGCTGACTTCACTGCTTGCGCCAGTTTCCTGCTCTCCATTAAGTGCAGTGACAACAAAGTAATAGGTTTCGTCGTTGCGCAAATTGGAAATAGTGTGTGGTGAAGTCGCGTTATCCACGCGTGTGCCATCGTCAAAACTCGCAATAGACGCAATTAAAATGGTGGCTTCAGATGCGTAGTAAATTCGGTAGCCAGTGGCGCCAACAACCGGATTCCAGCTAATTGTCACCGAACCATTTCCCGGCACAGCGGCAACATTTTGCGGCGCGGCGAATACGGCGGTGGAAGAGTTGGCCGCTGAAGACAGAGCGGAATTATTTGCAGAGCTAGCCGGTAAACTGACGGCGGACGAACTGGTGATCGGTGATGGCGTTGAATTTCCGCCGCCACCGCCACCACAAGAGATCAACGCACTTAAAATAAAAACAACTAATAAACCTCGTGGAAAGCTAATTATGTTCATAGCGGTACCTCATCTTGCGTGCATGTTAAAAAATATTAGCAAGAGTCCGGCGATTCATCCGAGATTCTAGCCACAAAGTTTTCCGGCAAGTTCGGTGCTATTCGAATAAGGCAGATAAAACCCTATTAAAAAGATTGTTAAGAAAGACATTTGCTTAACATCTCCAATTGTCGACAGGTGCGCCAATTAAAAAATTGTCCGCTGGCTATGTACTTCACCAGAGTGACTTCCGCTTTTTTACATACGTATTCATTGCGTGCATACGTATGCAATTGATTGTTTTGTAGCGAGTGCAGCCACTACTCTTCAAAAGGTTTGGACACACACAGTCCACTTCATCACAACAATAAATTCTGATGTATCTGCTTGCTGTTTAAGCCTTCCTTCTGGGTCGCATTTGCGGCCATATTCCTGCGCGATGTTTGCGCGCAGTCTCGTTGTATTTTTAAAAAAATAATTCACACCTGACACGAGGACATTATGAACATATCTATCAAGCTGATCGCAGCGGGTTCGCTGCTGCTTGGCAATCTTTGCCATGCCGATTGGTATTTCCGCGGCACTCCCAATAGTTGGTCAACCACTGCAATGACCGCTGTCAGTGCAGCAGAGTTTTCGACCTGCCAAACGTTTGGAGCAGCGAGTACCAACCCGCGTTTTAAAATTGATCGCAGTGGCAACTGGAGGGAGAGTTATCCCGCAGCAGACTACATTGTCACCGCCAATCAAAGTTACAAAATTACTTTCAACTCGACGAGTAAAGCAATTGCGATCCAGGCTGTAGCCGATTGCGCTGCGGTAAATTTTTCCCAAAATTTCCCGGCCTTGAATTTTCGCGGCACCGCTAATAATTGGGGCACTACGCCTATGGTGTTGGTCGCCAATAATCTGTGGTCAGTCGATGTATTATTGGATGGACAAACAAACCAGCGTTTTAAATTTGATACCAGCAATAACTGGACCGTGAATTACGGTGATAGCAATAGCGATGGAATTTTGAATCAAAGCGGCAGCGATATTTATTCAACGCTTGTGGGAAATTATCGCGTGCAAGTCAATGATTCAACGCTCGCTTACACACTTACACCAATCACTCTTACCACAAGTTCCAGTAGCCTGGCAGCGAGCAGCAGTTCACTGGCTTCGTCATCTTCCTTATCCAGTATGGCCGCTTCATCAATCAGCGATAGCTGGTATTTTCGCGGCACATCCAACAATTGGGCATCGACTGTGATGACATTGCAAAATGGATTGCATTGCACCCAACAACAATTCGGTGCGGCCAGTACCAATCCGCGTTTTAAAATTGATCACTTCGCTAATTGGACAGAGAGTTATCCGCAAGCAGATTACCTTGTTGCCGCCGATACACTTTTTTCGATTTGTTTTAACGCCAGCACCAAAGCTATTACGCTGAGCAATTTAAATTCCAGCGTCGCAAGTTCAAGCCTCGCTTCTTCTTCATCAAGCGCCGCAAGTTCAACTCCCGGTATTAGCAATGGCGATTTCCGCAAGGAGACCATTTACTTTTTGTTGACTGCACGTTTTTACGACGGCGATGCAAGCAACAATTATTACAACCGCGATCGCTACAAAGCCGGTGATCCGCACTGGCGCGGCGACTTCAAGGGGCTGATCCAGAAATTGGATTACATTAAGGATTTGGGCTTCACCGCGATTTGGGTAACGCCGCCAGTAGAGAATCGCTCGGGGCTGGATTATCACGGTTACCATGCTTACGACTTTTACAAGGTCGACCCGCGTTTGGAATCCCCCGGCGCCGGCTATAAAGAGTTTATCGATGCTGCCCACGCCAAGGGTCTGAAAGTTATCCAGGATGTAGTGATCAACCACTCCAGCCAGTACGGGTTGCGCAACGCTGTCTGGATCGATCACCTGCCGATTAAATACTATGTCCCCACTGGCAGCACCCAGGGCAATATCGTCAATGGGCCTTACCTTGGCAATCTGGGCGATTATAAAAGTACCTTCCGCGACGATAACGACAATCC
>DATIGS010000066.1:0-2038 GCA_035481425.1 Cellvibrio sp.
ATGCCCATTTTTTTCAGGGTCTTGGCGATGCGCACCGCGATCTCTCCGCGGTTGGCGATAAGTACGGTCTTCAACATGATTCTTCTCCGGCGGTAATTTTTAAATTACTTTTGTAGGGATTTAATGTAAGCGCGCCATCCACCCAGATGGGTAATGTCCGTTGCGCCTTGCACCGCGGCGCCTTCACAAATAAAACCTTTTACTTCGCGGCCATCGTGCAAACTCAATGTGCCTATTCCCAGCGGGGCGGGAATCAGTGCGACAAAACTGCCGAAGTGTTCAACCGGAACATCCCACAGCTCGACGATAATTTGTGAGCCGTTAATTTGTGTTCCGTCGCTGCTTCCATCGGCTCCCGTGTTGATGCGAATCAAGCCGGGTTTCGGAGGTGTGGTATTGGGCAGTGCAAACAAACGGTAATTGCCAGCGGTAAAGGTGCTCTCTACGAACAATGCATTGCGCTCTTGCAATTGCACATTGAGTGGCATGCCTGTTAAATGCGCGCCCACAACCGCGAGGCGAACATAACCTTGCGGTGCAGTATTTTTTTGCGCGAATGGCGGGACTGGTTTGGCAGTGGCGCCCAGCGTTAACGCGGTGCCGCTATGCCATTTTTTTCCGAAGGCGGCGAGTGCTGCGTCTTGCCAGGCGGGCGCAATCAGCGTGATACCAAATGGCAAGCCGTCGGCGCGCATACCCGCGGGCAATGCGAGTGCTGAGCAGTCAGCGAGATTGACAAAGTTGGTGTAAGTGCCGAGTTGGCTATTGATTGTGATCGGGTCTGCTGTGACTTCGGCAATAGTCGGGTGGCGCGGTGAGGTAGGCACCAGCAGCGCATCGAAACTGCTCATCAACAATTGAATCCGGCGTGCCAAATCGGCACGTTGGTATTCCGCATTAAAGGCATCGGTCGCTGAAAATGCGCTGGCCTTTTCTACAATCGTGCGGACGACTTCATTCATATCCGCAGCATTGGTTTCCAAAAATTTTCCAACCGCCGCATAGCGCTCTGCTACCCAGGGGCCGCCGTAAAGTAATTGCGCCAGCGCAAACATGGGCGTGAAATCCAGCTCCACTAATTCCACTTCCAATGTGCGCATTTTTTCGAGTGTGCTTTCCCATGCAGCGCGCATCTGTTCATCGCCAAACCATTCGGGCGAAGCCGGGATTGCAAAGCGTGGTCGCGTCGGAAATTGGCGTGCAGCAGCGGGTGCCCTGCGCGAATAGCCATCGGCGAAATCAAATCCTTCCATTACCGATGCAACCAGTTCCGCATCGTCAATCGTTAACGAGAAAATAGAAACGCAATCCAAACTGCGGCAAGCGGGGACTACGCCAATCGTGCTGAAGCGACCCTTGGTCGGTTTCAGCCCAACAATATTATTGAAGCCTGCGGGCACGCGACCAGAGCCGGCAGTATCGGTACCTAAACTAAACGGCACTAAACCGCGCGCAACTGTTGTGGATGAACCCGAACTGGAACCGCCGGATACATAGGCTGGATTAAAACTATTGTGTACTGCGCCATAAGGCGAGCGCGTGCCGACCAGGCCTGTAGCAAATTGGTCGAGATTGGTTTTGCCCAGCACAATCGCCCCGGCCTTTTTCAGTTTGGCTACAGTGGTGGCATCGGTCTCGGCGATATAGGTAAATGCGGGGCAAGCAGCTGTGGTCGGCAGGCCTGCTACATCGATATTGTCTTTTACCGCGAAGGGAATTCCGTAGAGCGGCAGGCTGTCGGCATCGCCCAACGTTTCCAGTGCGCTGATCTGCTCATCCAGCTCGCCGGCAGAGACAATATAGATCCAGGCGGTATCGTGGCTGCTGAGCTGTGCACGCAACGCATGCAGTGCCGTGCGCGCGACCAATGCCTTGTTGCGGTATGCCTCAAGCCATTCGTTAATTGTCCAACCGGTGGTGGTGTGACTCTGAACCTGCGTCATTATCGTTCCTGCGTTTTAATTTCGAATACAATCTTGGATACAAGTTTGTATTCAGCAGAAACTATGCCAATTGAAAATCAGTCGCGAATTCCCGT
>DATIGS010000067.1:0-29442 GCA_035481425.1 Cellvibrio sp.
ATTGCTGCCATCACTGCCTGGATAGTGCTGCGCAAAAGCAACCAACAACCGGGTAATAGTGCGCGCGAAAACCGTCGCCTGCAGATTCTGGAAGATGTATCTACCCAAGTGGGCACTGTCACCCACATTTTCGCCAAATATTCGTCACTCGTTGTAGAGTCCATCCAATTCGGTGAGCGCTGGCCACAGGCGCGTCGCGTTGAGCTGGATGCAGTGAATACCGAGTTGGTAGCGGAGTTCAAAAAATTGGCGGAAGCGGAAGCTAAATTGCTCATGCTTGGTGAAAAGAATTTGGAACGCAGCCTGCGTTTGTACGGCGCCAAGATCGCGGTCTATCGCAAGCAGGTTTATGTTGGTCGTAAAGATATCTCCCTGGAACAAATCACCGCCCTGAAAAACACCATCGTGCAGGTGCGCGAGCAGTTCTACGACATGCTAAGCCGCAAGTACGACCGCTTGCTTGCCAGTGTGTAAACACCGCGAGCCTCCACATTAACAGCGCCCGCCCTTCGCGGGCGTTGTTGTTTATGCAGCAATCAAAATCGCCATCCACTGGAAGAGCCGACATCGGGATTGTTATGCTGCACGCCCAATTCCAACCCATCGCAAAGGCTTACTGCTGATTATGTCCAACACTTCTTCTAACGCATTCTGGATCGACGTTCGCACCGCTGACGAATTTAACGCAGGCCACATCGAAGGCTCAGCCCATATTCCCTACGAGGAAATCGCCTTGCGTATCGGCGAAGTGACGACCGATAAACAAGCCAAATTGCATCTGTACTGCCGTTCCGGCAACCGCTCTGGCATTGCCCAGCAAACCCTGCAGGCAATGGGTTTCACCAATACCATCAACGAAGGCGGCTATGAGGCGATCCTGCAACGCATGCAGTAGCGCTCAAAATTAATGCTGTCTCACCAGCCGCGATTCTGGGACAATAGCGGCTGGTTTAATTCCCCCCTGTTGTGTCCCTATGAATACCGCAAAACACCTGTTTTCCTACGAAAAGCCGAACATCCACGCCCAGGCAAAAACCTACAAGCCTGCGCCTTTCCTGCCTATGAGCCGTGCCGAAATGGACAAGCTGGGCTGGGATAGTTGCGACATCATTATTGTGTGTGGTGATGCCTATGTAGACCACCCGAGTTTCGGGATGGCGGTAATTGGCCGGTTTTTGGAATCACAAGGTTTTCGCGTCGGTATCATCGCCCAACCCGATTGGAAAAGTGCCGAGCCATTCAAGGCGCTGGGTAAACCCAACCTGTTTTTTGGGGTCAGTGCGGGCAACATGGATTCCATGATCAACCGTTACACCGCCGACCTGCGCCTGCGCTCTGACGACGCTTACACTCCCGGCGGTCTGGGCGGCAAACGCCCCGATCGCGCCGTAACGGTTTACAGCCAGCGCTGCAAAGAAGCCTACAAAGATGTGCCGATTGTGCTCGGCGGAATTGAAGCCAGTTTGCGTCGCATCGCCCAGTACGATTATTGGAGCAACGAAGTGCGTCGTTCAGTATTGATCGATGCCACCGCCGATATTTTGTTATACGGCAATGCCGAGCGCGCGATTGCTGAAGTCGCTCATTCACTCGCTGCCGGCAAAAGTATTAAAGAATTGGATAGCATCCGCGGCACTGCGGTTATCAAAAAAGAAGCGCCAGCGGGCTGGACGGAAATCGATTCCACGCGCATCGATTGGCCGGGCAATATCGATAAATTGCCCAATCCTTATGAATACCAACACACCAGCAAATCGGTTGTCGATGCTGCGCAAGCGGATATCAATAATTCACAAATTGGTTTGCGCCAACTCGATCCGGAAAAAATGGCAGAACAAATCGCCGCACTGAATCCGGAAGCAGCAGCACAACTTTCAACTCAAGGCTGCCCCGCACAAGGTATTGAAAGCGAAAAGGCATTTGATCCCAACGAACCACAACCCATCCGCATTATTCCCATGCCGCTGCAAAACCGTAGCGAATTATTGGATGAAGACAAGGTTTATGTACGCCTGCCCTCATTCGACAAAGTGCGCAAGGATCCGATTTTATATGCGCACGCCTCGCGTGTTTTGCATCAGGAAGCCAACCCGTACAATGCGCGGCCGATGATCCAGAAACACGAGAACCGCGAAGTCTGGATCAACCCACCACCGATTCCGCTCGAAACCGATGAGCTGGATGGTGTTTTTGATTTGCCTTATGCACGCGTGCCTCATCCGGTTTACGGCAAACAAAAAATTCCCGCTTACGACATGATTAAAACGTCAGTGAATATCATGCGCGGTTGTTTTGGCGGCTGTACCTTTTGTTCAATCACCGAACATGAAGGCCGTATTATTCAAAGCCGCTCGCAAGAATCTATCCTCAAGGAAATTGAAGATATCCGCGATAAGGTGCCCGGATTCACCGGCCATATTTCTGACCTCGGCGGCCCAACGGCGAACATGTATCGCCTCACCTGTAAAGATATGCCGACGCTGTCCAAATGCCGCCGTTTGTCGTGCGTGTATCCGACTATTTGTAAAAATTTGACCACCAGTCATAAACACACAACGAATTTATATCGCGAAGCGCGCAAAATCCGCGGCGTTAATCGAGTGTCTGTCGCCTCTGGTTTACGTTACGACCTGGCTGTGCTCGATCCTGAATACGTAAAAGAATTGGTTACTCATCATGTGGGCGGTTATTTAAAAATCGCACCGGAACACACCGAAGAAGGTGTGCTCTCGCAAATGATGAAACCCAAAATGAGCAGCTACTACGAGTTCAAACGCATGTTTGACAAATTCTCGAAAGAAGCCGGCAAAGAACAATTTTTGATTCCCTACTTTATCGCCGCGCACCCAGGCACACGCGATGAAGACATGCTTAACCTTGCGCTCTGGCTGAAGAAAAACAATTTCGAAGTGGATCAGGTGCAAACCTTTTATCCGTCACCGATGTCGCTTGCAACAGCGATGTATGTGAGCGAGCGCAATCCGCTGAAAAAACTCACCTACAAGAGCAAAAAAATTAATATCCCACGCGGGCTGGAACAACGTCGCCTGCAAAAAGCCTTGCTGCGCTATCACGATCCGGCCAACTGGCCAATCATCCGCGAAGCCCTGCGTGCTATGCGTAAGCCACATTTGATTGGCAGCAGCGCCTCAGCGCTTATCCCCGATGAAGCGGGTGAACGCAACCTCGGTCGCAACCATAATCCGCATGCGCGTTCGCAAAACAAAAACGCGAGATCAGGTACGGGCAAATTTAATAGCAGGACAGCTGCACCGGCAGGCACTAACGCAAGCAAACCGGCGGCCAAAGCATTTGGTGATAAATTCGAAAGCGCCAAAAAATTCAACGCGCAAAATACCAATGGTATGGGCAACACAACCAAAAAAGAATTTACCGGCACTAAGGCAGGAAAATCTTCACACATTAACCGCCCGGCCAGTCAAAGCCCCCGGAATAAATCCAACCCCAAAAAGAAATAGTGATCCTGCTGCATTACACAAAAGGAATTGTGTGAAGCAGCCAGTTTATATTCAGTAAACTTCATTAAAATAGCGGCTAGTATTTCTGCCCTGCTTAACAATACAAATCTGATTTATTTATAAGCATGCAAATCCCCGGTTACACGCTCATAAAAAAAATTAACAGTGGCGGCATGGCGACTGTCTATCTCGCAACCCAACACAGTGTTGGGCGCACAGTCGCGCTCAAAATAATGAAACCCTCGTTAGACAAAGACCCGGAATTTCATCAGCGCTTTCAACGTGAAGCCACCATTGTCGGCCAACTCTCACACCCCAATATTATTCCGATTTACGACATAGGCAGGCACGAAGAATACAACTACATCTCCATGGAATTTTTACCCAAGGGTTCGCTGGACGAAAAAATTGCCGGTGGGATGACAACTGAATTCGCCTTAAAAGTCACCTTGGGAATTGCCGCCGCGCTTGAACATGCCCACAGTAAAGGTTATGTGCACCGCGATATCAAACCGGAAAATATTTTGTTTCGCGAAGATGACTCGCCAGTACTCACCGATTTCGGCATCGCACGCACGATCAAATCCAAAGCCAATATGACCCAGGTAGGAACCGTAATAGGAACGCCCTATTACATGAGCCCCGAGCAAGCCAAAGGAGAATTCAGTGACGGTCGCTCGGATTTATACAGCTTGGGAGTAATGCTTTACGAAATGCTCACCGGCAAGCGTCCGTTTCATGCCGATAGTTCATTAGCACTAGGGATAAAACACATACACGAGCAAGCTCCGGAGCTTCCCGTACATTTATTTGTGCTCCAGCCTGTTATGGACAAACTTCTCGCCAAGAAACCGGATCAACGCTACCAAACCGCACGCGAATTGATCACAGCGCTTGAACCCATCGCCAGCAATAAATCCTTATTGCTTAACAGCAGCACAAAACCTTTTTTGTTATTCAAAACACTGACCAATCTCGTTTTACAAAAAGTGGATGGCGCCGTGCGGAGATTAGTGAGCGCCCCGAAATCGCTGTTACAAAAATCTGACCCTGCCATCTCTGTCAGTTCTCATATGGATCAAACATTGGTAGCAATACCCGCTACCAACAACACTACAACAAATGAAATTTTCAGCGATGCAAGCAATAAACGCCGCTGGGTTTATGGATCGGTTGGATTAATTGCATTGCTTTCATTAGGCGCGGTTTTTTTTGAAGAGCAGCCAAACGCTAATCCACGGGAGCAATGGAACCAGCTATCTTCAAATGATGGCGCAACTACAGCTGCAGATTTATTGCCGCTCACCATAAATCCCATTCCCACTGAAGCGCGTATTCGGATACTGAACATCAAAGAAAAATATTCCAGTGGTATGCCACTTGCGCCAGCTGCTTACCATATCGAAATTAGCCATCCAGGCTATACCACCAAAACAAAATGGATTCGCCTGAATGAGCGCAATCAAACTTGGGATATTGCATTACAAAAATCCGCCCGGATTAGCAATCCTAACCAACTCCCGCTGCCGGAAATGGTAGAAATATATGGCGGCCAATTTTTGATGGGCAATGCCAATACCGATAGCGCCAAAACCATAATGCTGGATGATAATTTTTTAATTAGTCGCTACGAAATTACGTTTAACGAATACGATTTTTTTGCACTGGCAACCAATCGCGCCCTACCGGATGATATGGGTTGGGGCCGTGGCGAACGCCCGGTTATTAATATCAGTTGGGACGACGCTATCGCCTATACAAATTGGCTTAGTAAAACCACTGGTAAACACTATCGCTTGCCTACAGCAGAGGAATGGGAATTCGCCGCACGGGGCAATACTACAAGCAGCTATTGGTGGGGAAATAATGAGGATGATGCCGAGGAGCGCGCAAATTGCCGCTATGGCTGTAAATCATTGTGGGCGAGCTTTTTTAATAACAAAACGCAGCCGGTAGGTACTTATCCTCCTAATGATTTTGGCATCCACGATACCGCAGGCAACGTCGCCGAATGGATTAATGACTGCACGGATAAAACGTCTACACCCGCCTGCTTGAAACGCGGGGTACGCGGTGGATCATTTGCAAGCGAGGTAGAATCCATCACTGCGTATTCACAAGTCGCCATCACCGCGAGCAAATCACGCAAATCTATTGGCTTTCGCTTAGTGCAAGAAATTCCAGCACAGCAACAAATAAATAATTCGACACCACCTGCAGAAAAACCACGCAGACGTAATATCTTCCGCGAGATATCTGACAGTATTTTTAATCGGGATAATTAATATATCCCCAATAAAAAAACCGCTGATTTTCATCAGCGGTTTTTTTATTGCCATCGCATTGTTATATGCGACTAATTGCCGTAACTCATCAAACGCTCGTAGCGGCGTTCAAGTAAAGCATCAATTGGCTCTTTGCTTAAGCGATCTACTTGTGCAACCAAACGCTCTTGCAGCTTTTTCGCCATCTCATCCATATTGCGATGCGCACCACCCAATGGTTCAGGAATGGTTTCATCAACAATTCCCAAATCCTGTAAAACTTTGGACGTAACACCCATCGCTTGCGCGGCTTCTGGTGCTTTGGTTACGGTTTTCCAAATAATATTGGCGCAACCTTCAGGGGAGATAACAAAGTAAGTTGAATATTGCAGCATATTCAATTGGTCGCCAACACCAATCGCTAAAGCACCGCCAGACGAACCTTCACCAATAACGGTACAAATGATTGGAGTACGCAGGCGCGACATAACAGCAAGGTTTTGTGCGATAGATTCCGAAATACCACGCTCTTCCGAGTCAATACCAGGATAAGCTCCGGGAGTATCAATCAGGGTCAGTACTGGCAGTTTGAAACGTTCGGCCATTTCCATCAAACGCAAGGCTTTACGGTAACCTTCGGGACGCGGCATACCAAAGTTACGCATGACTTTCTCGCTAACGGTACGGCCCTTTTCCTCACCAATAACCATCACTGGAGTGCCGTCCAAACGGGCAACACCGCCAATAATCGCATGGTCATCGCCAAAATGACGGTCGCCATGCAGTTCATCAAAATCAGTGAAGACGCGCGAAATATAATCGGATGTATATGGGCGCAGTGGATGACGGGCAACTTTCACGATATCCCAAGCGGTCAACTTGGAATAAATAGTCTCGGTCAACTTGGTAGACTTTTCACGCAACTTGGCAATTTCATCGGCAATGTTCACATCAGAACTTTTGCCCACCAGTTGTAACTCTTCAATCTTGCCTTCAAGTTCGGCGATGGGCTGTTCAAAATCCAGGTAATTCAGATTCATAGGAGCTCTTGATCCGGTAGGAAACTTTCATTTTGGCTTATAGGGTGTGTACTGCAGCCTGGCTTGTTGGCTTTTTGATCAACCCAACAAGCAGCACAATTGGGTCGCTACCTTACGCGAAATGGGTAATTTAGTCGATCTTTTCCAGCGAAAATGAGGCTATAGAAAATGAAAGCGGGCCAAACCTCTGGCATTGAACACAACCCTTTTAAGGCCTGGCCCTACCACCAATCGCCCCACTTTTATTGCGTAAATACTTGGACTACGGCAAAGGCTGTGCGCGGACGGGCCGGGGTGAAGTAACTGTTACAGTGGTTTTGAAGCGCCAACAAAATCAGTTTGCGGTTAATTAACCCCACCAACTTGCCATGTTCAATGACAGGATAGTTTTTAGGTTTATTACCAAGCATTGTTTCTGCGATTTCCAAAATACTGGTGTCTGGCGTCACACTTAAGACGTCCCGCCGCATGATACTGGTGACCTGAGCTGATTCATCGGAATAGAAAGCGCTATTCAGCATTTCTTTCATGCAGTCTTGCTCCGATACGAACCCCACTACTTTCATTTCTTCATCCACAACCGGAGCACCAGTGATATTCCATTTGAGCAAATACTCCACGACTTCGCGCACACTGGCGGTAGAGCGAATCGCGGGCACATTGGCCTGCATGTAATCTCTAACAAGAATTGATGACATATTACTGCCCTCCATCATTCAGTATTTTTGGACCTTTCCAATAAAGTTTAGATGGATGAATCGGCGGCGAGAGAACAAAATGCTCTGTAAGCATTGATTAGTTAGATCTAGCTTTTCTAAATGGTCGACCATCAAAAGGGAAATGTGACAAAAAGAAAAGGCTGCAAAAGCAGCCCTATCGATAACGCGACAGAATTTAATAAACCAACTTCACCTTGGCACTACCATAACTATCACGCAGGCGTTGAAGTAATTCATCCTCCGGGCGCACATTCCACTGACTATCAAACCGCAACTGCGCGCGCGCGTCACTGCGCAAATAATCAATCACTATTGCACAGCGGGCTTCTTGTTGTGGCGATTGTCGATAAGGATCAAGCATTTCACTTAATTGGCGGGAAAAGCTCGCAGGCAATGCACCCGATTCCAATTCGAGCCACAATTCGCGCACTTTTTCTTGACGTACATCAGCCAACAACCGGATGTTGTCGGCACTCATTTTTAACATCCCGCTGAAGTCGTCATATCGAACCTGGCCACTGATAACCAACAAACCATCTTTAGATAAAATATCGCGCGAATTATTGAAAGTCTCGGCAAACAAGGTGATATCCATACGACCAGTACGATCGTCTATGGTCAAGATTGCCATATTATCGCCGCGCTTTGTTTTCACAATTCGCTGGGAAATCACCAAACCGGAAATCGTTTGGGTACCTTTTTCCGGCTTCAAATTGGCAATACGCGAACTAACCAAATGGGTTAATTCACTTTCATATTCATCAATCGGATGGCCAGTGAGATATAAACCAAGCGTCTCTTTTTCCGCATTCAACCGCTCCTTCATCGTCCAGGTGCGCACACGACGGAAATCGCTATAGACATCGATATTCGAATTATCATCCGGAATCACCGCCCCAAATAAATCCATCATACCTGCATTAGTGTTCGCCATCGCCTGCTCGGCAGTTTTTACCGCCTCACCCATAGCGGCAAACATCACCGCACGATCATGATCGATATTGTGTTGTGGCGTATTACAAGTAGGCCCTAAATTATCAGCGGCTCCAGAACGGATAATCGCTTCCATTGCGCGCTTATTAACTTTGCGCGGGTCGACACGGGCACAGAAATCAAATAAATCCTTGAACGGGCCACCTTCGTTGCGCGCAGCAATAATCGATTCGACTGGACCTTCGCCCAAACCTTTAATTGCACCTAAACCGTAAATAATTCGGCCTGCATCATCTACAGTAAAATGAAACTCACCAGAGTTAACATCGGGCGGTAACAATTTTAATTTCATCGTGCGGCATTCTTCGATAAAGGTTACGACCTTATCGGTTTTATCCATGTCCGATGACATGGTTGCCGCCATAAAATGCGCAGGATAATGCGCTTTCAGCCATGCAGTTTGATAGGAAACAATAGCGTAAGCCGCGGAGTGGGATTTGTTAAAACCGTAGCCCGCAAATTTTTCTACCAGATCGAAAATTTTAATCGCCAATTCCGGATCGACGCCTTGGCTTTTTGCACCCTCTTCAAACACCGAGCGCTGTTTAGCCATCTCTTCCGGCTTTTTCTTACCCATCGCACGACGCAACATATCAGCACCACCGAGCGTGTAGCCCGCGAGCACCTGCGCGATTTGCATTACCTGCTCCTGATAAACGATAACGCCGTAAGTGGGCTCCAATACTGGTTTTAAGGTGTGATGTTGGAATTTTGCATCGGGATAGGCAACTTGTGCGCGGCCATGTTTGCGGTTAATAAAGTCATCAACCATGCCCGACTCAAGTGGACCCGGACGAAACAGCGCAACCAATGCAATAAGATCTTCGATGTTGTCCGGCTGCAAACGTTTAATAAGATCTTTCATACCGCGGGATTCCAACTGGAATACCGCCGTTGTTTCTGCGCGCTTTAATAAGCCAAATGTTTTCGGATCATCAAGGGGAATTGCACTGATATCGAGTGGCGCCTCACCTTTTTTAACGCGTTGTTTATCGATCATAATGCGCGCCCAATCGATAATCGTGAGCGTGCGCAAACCGAGGAAGTCGAACTTCACCAAACCCGCTTCTTCGACATCCCCTTTATCAAATTGGGTAACCAAACCACTACCAGTTTCGTCGCAATACAACGGAGAAAAATCGGTGAGTTTGGTTGGTGCGATAACTACACCACCGGCGTGTTTACCGACGTTGCGCGTAAGCCCTTCAAGCTGCACTGCCATTTCCCAAATTTCACCGGCATCGCCATCTTGCTCGATAAATTCTTTGAGCTGTGGCTCTTCCTGCAATGCTTGAGCAAGCGTCATTCCCGGCGTAGGGGGAATCATTTTGGAGAGTTTATCGGCAAGCCCGTAGGATTTTCCCTGTACCCGCGCCACATCGCGCACCACCGCTTTTGCAGCCATGGTACCGAAAGTAATAATCTGGCTAACCGCATCGCGACCATAATTGTCCGCAACGTAGGAAATTACCTTATCGCGATTATCCATGCAGAAGTCGATATCGAAGTCGGGCATGGAAACCCGTTCGGGATTCAAAAAGCGCTCAAACAGTAAATCGTATTGCAGTGGATCAAGATCGGTAATTTTTAGTGAGTAGGCGACCAACGAACCTGCACCCGAACCACGACCGGGACCAACCGGAATATCGTGATCCTTTGCCCACTGGATAAAGTCCATAACGATAAGGAAATAACCAGGAAAACCCATCTGGTTAATAATATCCAATTCAAAGTTCAAACGATCTTCGTAAACTTTGCGTCGCTCGGCGTAATCTGCTGAGGACTTATCCAGAATGCGTTCGAGTCGCTGATCCAAACCTTCATGTGAAATTTTGCGGAAAAATTCTGCTTCTGTGAGACCTTCCGGTACTGGATACTCAGGCAAAAAATATTTACCCATCTGAATGGTCACAGTACAGCGTTTGGCAATCTCGATGGTGTTGGCGATAGCTTCCGGAATATCGCTGAACAATTCCGTCATTTCTTCCGCGGAGCGAAGGTACTGTTGATCGCTATAGCGACGCTCACGCCGAGGATCGTCCAGAGCACGCCCCTCACCAATACAAACTCGCGCTTCGTGAACTTCAAATTCACCTGCTTTTATAAAACGAACGTCATTAGTCGCCACTACGGGGCAAGCAAACTGCTGAGCTAATTCAACCGCAGCGTGCAGATGATTTTCATCATTCTCACGACCAGTGCGCTGCAATTCCAAATAAAAGCGGTTGGGAAATTCACGCATCCATGCTTGTAACAATTCTCCGGCTTGTGAAACTCGGCCGCCGAGTAAAGCCATACCTATATCGCCAAGCTTCCCGCCTGAAAGTGCGATCACACCTTCACTATATTGGCTAATCCATTCGCGCTGAAGATAAGCAACCCCTTGCTGCTGCCCTTGACGCCACGCGAGGGAAATTAATTCGATAATATTTTTATAACCACGATCATTCATCGCCAATAACGTAATGAGCGTTGGCTTACCTTCGCTGTCACTGCTGGCAATCCAAAAATCACTACCAGCAATTGGCTTGACGCCAGCACCTTGCGCGGCCTTGTAAAATTTAATCAAACCATAAAAATTTGTTTGATCAGTAATCGCACAGGCCGGCATATTTAATTCTGCCACTCGTTTTACGAGCGACTTGATTCGCACCAAGCTATCACTTAGTGAAAATTCGGTGTGCAAACGAAGGTGGACAAAATTAGCAGCAGGCATAATTTTCTAAATATAATCGAGACATTAAAACAATTTAATTTGTTCTATCTTGGCACGCACCGGAGCATAGGAAGTACGATGGATTGATGTGATACCCAACTTTTCCAACGCATCCATATGGACCTTTGTTGGATAACCTTTGTGATCAGCGAAACCGTAGCCGGGATGTATTTTATCCAGCTCAATCATTTCACGGTCACGCGTCACTTTAGCAAGAATAGAAGCAGCACTGATTGCGGCAACACGGCTGTCACCCTTCACTACGGCTTCCGCCGGGTAATTCCACTTCGGCAATTTATTCCCGTCAACTAATACATGTTCAGGCTGAATATGAAGCCCTTGCACTGCGCGAGTCATCGCCAACAAACTGGCTTGTAAAATATTAAGTTTATCAATTTCAACAACCGAGGCCCGGGCTATACACCAGCTCCTGGATTTTTGTTGGATTTCAATAAATAATTTTTCGCGCTTTTTTTCGGTCAATTTTTTGGAATCATCCAACCCCTCGATAGGATTGGATGGATCGAGAATTACTGCTGCTGCGACAACATCGCCTGCCAAGGGTCCCCGCCCTACTTCATCGCAACCGGCACAGAGCAAGCCTTGGTAAACACTGATAAAAGGTTCCAGCACAAGGTTCTCCCTATTTTTTTTGAATTAAACAAGCAATAGCATCGGCAGCACGCGCACTGGCATCGCGCTTCAATTCTGCATGCATTTCTATAAAGGTATCGACTAGTAACTGGGCTTGGTCCGGATTTTCAAAATAATTCATCACCGCCGCGCTTAGCACTTCTGGTGTTGCTTTGTCTTGCAATAACTCCGGCACCAACATTTTTTGCGCAAGCAAGTTGGGCAAGGAGACCCAGGGTGTTTTTAGTAACCAGGATATAATTTTAAAAGTCAGTGGTGCCATTTTATACGCGACCACCATTGGTTTTTTTAGCAGTAAAGCTTCAAGTGCAACCGTACCAGAAGCCAATAGCACCACGTCTGCTGCTGCCATTGCTTCGTGCGAATGACCGTTAATCAATTCGATAGGAAAATCGACAAATTCATTTAATGCAATGTGCAATTGGCGATAGCGATCCGGATTAGCCGCAGGAACAATAAATCGCAAACTAGGATCTTGCTCCAAACAATAAACTGCAGTGCGTAAAAACAATTCGCCCATGCGTTCCACTTCGCCAGCGCGACTTCCAGGCAGCAACGCGACTATCCGCCCCGCTTCAGGCAGACCTAAGGTTTGGCGCGCAGCAATCTTATCGACTGCCAACGGAATTTCGTCAGCAAGATGATGCCCAACAAACTCTACGGGCACATTATGCTCATGATAAAACTTTGCCTCGAACGGCAATAACGTGAGCATCAAATCTACCGCTCGGGCAATTTTAACAATGCGTTTTTGTCTCCAGGCCCAAACCGATGGACTCACATAATGAACAGTTTTAACCCCTGCTTCCTTAAGTGATTCCTCCAAAGAGATAGTGAAGTCTGGCGAGTCCACGCCGATAAACACAGCGGGCTTATTCGCTATAAAGTGTTCGCGTAAAAATTTACGGATGCGCAGTAACTCAGGCAAGCGCTTTAGTGGTTCTATCAACCCCATCACCGCCAAACGATCTTGAGGAAAATAGGAATGGAACCCTTGGGCCAGCATGCGCGGGCCACCAATACCTGAGAATTCCGCTGTAGGAAAATGTTTGCGCAACTCTTGCATCAGTGCTGCGCCGAGGATATCTCCGGAGGCCTCTCCGACAACAATACCTATATGTATGTGATCAGACACCCCGTCCTCCGGATTTTGTGTGTATTTTTTGAGGAGAAAAAACTGTGCACATTTATATGCACAAAAAAGCTTAGCGGACTATGCCGCGGGTTGAGCTATTAAGTGAATCAACAAGTAATTGCAATGCAGGGGACTCTGCAGCCAGAGGATTTAGCTCGGCCAAAGCTTCATCCAAAGTCAGGCCACGGCGGTAAATTATTTTGTAGGCTTTAGTCAGTAAATTAATATCATCCTTAGTGAATCCACGTCGCCGCAAGCCTTCGACGTTGATGTTTTTTGCTTCTGCCGGACTACCATTCACCATTATATAAGCCGGCACATCTTTACCTATTGCACTTCCCATTCCCGAGAAGCTGTGCGCGCCAATTTTGCAAAATTGATGAACCAAGGTGAAACCACTCAAAATTGCCCAATCACCAATATGAACATGACCAGCAAGCGCAACATTGTTTACCAGTATGCAATGGTTACCGATCACGCTGTCATGCCCCACGTGAACATAGGCCATTAACAAATTGTGATTACCTATGGTGGTTTCACTGCGATCTTGAATAGTGCCGCGGTGAATAGTGACTCCTTCACGAATGGTATTGTGATCCCCAATTACCAAACGCGTTGGTTCGCCCTTGTATTTCAAATCTGGAGTATCTTCACCTATTGTTGAAAATTGGAAAATGCGATTGTGTTTTCCAATTACAGTGGGTCCTTTTATAACTACGTGTGAAGCAATCACACTACCTTCGCCAATTTCTACATCAGGACCAATAACAGTCCAAGGCCCAACCTGCACATCAGGAGCAAGCTTGGCGGAAGGATGAATAATTGCAGATGAATCGATCAAAATAAGTTCTCACTAATCTCGGGTTAACTTGAATCAAACCTTGCGATCAGCACAAAGAATAGTGGCTGACGCTGCCAATACACCATCAACACTGGCCTTACATTCAAATTTCCAGATACCACGCTTTTCGGAAATAACACGAGACTCTAATTGCAGGCGATCACCAGGAATAACCTGACGTTTAAAACGCACGTCATCCACACCAGCAAATAAATAAATCGAGCCATCTTGTGGCTTTTTATTCATGGTTTTAAAACCCAGTATGCCTGATGCTTGCGCCATCGCTTCTATAATCATTACGCCGGGAAAAACCGGGTTCTGAGGAAAATGACCATTAAAGATTTCTTCGTTAACAGTAATGTTTTTGTACGCGATAATCGATTCACCTTCAATCAACTCAACGACACGATCCACTAACAAGAATGGATAGCGATGCGGAAGATATTCGCGAATTTCGTTAACGTCCATCATGGTACAAACCCCAAGCATTCAATGAAAAATTTATTTCGCACCATGTGTGCGTTCGAGTTTTATTAAGCGAGTTGCCAAATCATCTAATTGGCGAAACCGCGCTGCATTCCTGCGCCAGGTTTTAGTTGGCGCCAGCGGCGTAGCTGACGAATAAGAACCAGACTGCGTGATTGACGCAGACACCAAGCTCATAGCATTGATGTGTACGTTGTCAGCTAAAGTTAAATGGCCAGCGATTCCAACTGCGCCAGCAATGGTGCAATTTGCCCCAATTGTCGTACTTCCAGAAATACCGACTTGCGCAGCAATAGCAGTATTTTTTCCAATACGCACGTTGTGAGCTATTTGTACCTGGTTATCAATAATTGCGCCGTCATCAATACAGGTATCATCTAACGCCCCACGATCGATGCATGTACACGCACCAATTTCTACCTTATTGCCTATTCGCACACCGCCTAGCTGGTGAATTTTAAGCCAACCACCCGCTTCCGGCGCGAAACCAAAACCATCGGCGCCAATTACGCAACCACTATGTAAATTACAATCAGAGCCGATGCTGACGCCGTGATAAATACTCACGTTAGCAGCAAGTTTGGTGTTAGCACCAATAACCGTATCATTACCGACATAGCAACCTGGACCAACAATCACTCCATCTGCCAAAGTAACTCCATCACCAATCACTGCATTAGCACCGATGGAGACATTTCGCCCTAAGGTTGTTTCTGCGCCAACTACTGCAGAAGGATGAATACCTGAATACGGCTCGCGGAGGAACTCAAAAATTGAAGTGAGGCGTGCATATGCAGCGTAAGGATTTTTAACAACTAGCTTATTGCCCCCAAACTCATCCGCAAGCTCGGCGTTGACCAATACAGCGCCCGCCTGAGTTATCGACAAATATTTTTTGTACGCAGGATTAGCAATAAAAGTTAAATCTGTGTTGCCCGCAGATTGCAATGTAGCGAGCGCCCTTATTTCTTGTCTTTCATTACCACGCAATTCTGCACCCAGCAGTTGCGCTAACTCGGCCAATAAATAAGAACGCTTCATATTCTAAAACCCAGTCTTATTTAGCTTTATCGAGCAGAGCAGTAACCTTTGGAGTCAAATCATTTTCTGGTTTTGACATCATTACGGCTTTTGCATCAACGATCATGCTGATATTTTCTGATTCAACCAGTTGCTTTACGACGGCCTCCATTTTGGGGCCAACCTCTTGCATAATTTGTTGCATCAATGCTTGTTGTTCAGCTTGCAGTTTTTTGCCCTGGAATTGGTAATCCTGACCTAAGCTTTGCAATTTCTTTTCGTTTTCTGCACGCTTCTCTGCACTCCAAGTCATGCCATCTTTTTGATATTCAGCTTGCATAGCTTTTATATCTGCCGCCAGACCATCCAGCTTGACTTTAGCTGCAGCAAATTCTGCGCTTTTTTGTAGCTTCTCGATTTTTGCTTTTGCCGCAGCAGTTCCCATTACTGCGCCGGTTGGGTCAAGTACAACAACTTTACCTTGCGCCCAAGATGCAGCAGATATTACCGACAATGCAATCACGGCAAACATTTTTTGTGTAACAGTCACAATCTATTCCTCTTTAAATGATTATAAAAAAATTATTGTTAGAAAGTTTGCCCCAAGGAGAACTGGAACACTTCGGTACGATCATATTCATTTTCATTTAGCGGTTCTGCAATGCTAAAGGTCATGGGACCGAAACCTGAAATCCACGTTAAACCAAGACCGATAGAAGTATTAATATGCTCTAAACCAACGTCGTAACAATTCACTTGCGTTGCGCCACAATCCGTATCAAATACATTTCCTGCATCCAAGAATAAAGTAGTCTGCAGAGAACGTTGATCCTTGATAAATGGTAATGGGAATAAAATTTCAGCCCCACCCTGTATCAATACATTGCCACCAAAAGCACCTCGGGTCTTACTGGTGTAGTTACTGCCCAAAATCATATCACTCATCAACTCACCCGGATTACATACACGGGGATATCCATTTGAGTTAGAGCCTATACCCGGAGCCTCAGGATCTTCACACAATACATAGGCCTGCACACTGGTTTCTCTGGCTTGCGGAATACCATCCCCATTCAAATCATCCCATACGGTAGCTGTAGTAGTTTCGATCGCGCTACGCTGCGGCGAACTCCTTGGCCCAAGGGTATTGCGCTCGAAACCCCGCACCGAGCCAAAACCACCCGCATAATAATGTTCAAAGAACGGCAAATCATCCAAGTCACCATAAGCGCCCGCATAACCCAAGCGGGTATGCAATCTTAAAGTGAGCGCACGTGTCAGTGGGGTGAAAATTTGTCCGGTATAGTCAAATTTATAATATTGTAAATCGCCACCTGGAAGGGACAACTCGAATGACAACTGCTGGGATGCACCGCGGTTAGCCAAAACACCACGGTTTAATGTCGAGCGCAACCAATACATGCTGACTTGCGCATCATTGTAGGTATCACCATATAAATCCAGGAAGCCTGGCTCGCCCAGCATATCTTCAGTGAAGGACTTGGATTCATAGCTGCCATCAGGAAAATCGATGCCATTAGCCACTTTTTGCATCAGGTCATAATTTTCCGATTGGGTTATATAACCCAACCTTGAACTCCAATACGGAGTACGAATAATTTCCTGCGAAGAATATGCAGTCGCCTCTACTTCCAAACTGCGCAAGCCAATGTCAAAACCTATACGTTCGATATCGGAAATTGGATATCCAAAATTAAGTTTTCCGCCATATACGTTGGTGCTGTAAGGAGTGACATTGTAGGAACCGTAATCGCTGGTGGTGTAGTACAGGTTTACACCGCGACTTACACCATCCGGAGTGAAGTAAGGATCGTTGTAATTGAAGTTATATGATGTTTGGTAACGGTTATGACTAAAACTGAAACCTACCTGCTTACCTGTACCAAACCAGTTGTTTTGCTGAATGCTGGCAGAGAATAACAAACCGGAATATTGGGCATAGCCAACCTGCAGCCCCATACTGCCGGACGGCTGTTCTTCCACGGTATATTCAACATCGATCTGATCTGATGTGCCTGGAACTTCTTTATTTTCTACTTTGACTTCCTTAAAGAATCCCAAGCGCTCCAATCGTACTTTAGAGTTTTCAATTTGCGCAGAGTTGGCAGAACCACCTTCCATTTGACGCATTTCGCGGCGCAAAACCTCATCCACGGTCTTGGTGTTGCCTCGGAAATTAATGCGGTTCACGTAGGCGCGTTTTCCGGGCTCAATAAAAAAGGTAATTTTTACGGTTTTATCTTCATCATTGCGTTCAGGCATACCTTCCACTTTGGCAAAGGTATAGCCTTCATTTCCCAAACGCTTGGTGACGTACTCTTCGGAGGTCGTCATCAATATTTGTGAAAAAATTTGCCCTTTTTGCATCAAAATCATGCGGCGAATAATTTGCTCGTCGATAGCCGGGTCGCCCGCCAACTCAATATCACTGACTTTATAGATCTCGCCTTCCGTAATATTAACGGTGACGAAGATCTTAGCCTTATCCGGGCTTAATGATATTTGTGATGAATCAATTTTAAAGTTCAGATAACCACGGTCCATGTACCAGGATTCGAGTCTCTCCAAATCCCCTTTCATTTTTTCTTTGTTGTATTTGTCGTTACCCGAGATCCACGACCACATGCCTGTGGTTTTCAGCTCAAATAAATCAATTAATTCTTCTTCACTATAACTATTGTTACCGACAATATTTATTTGCTTGATGCGTGAGGGACTACCCTCATCAATTTTCACCAATACCTTTACCTGGTTACGCGGCATATCTTCGATTTCGATATTAACGCTTGCGCCATAACGTCCCTGATTCACGTACTCACGTTGCAAGGCTTGGGTAATCCCCTCGAGTGTCGCACGCTGGAAAATTTGCCCTTCGGATAGATTATTTTCCTTCAGGCTGTCCATCAGGTTTTCAGTTTTGATGGCTTTGTTACCTTCCAGCTCGATCTTATTAATAGCTGGACGCTCTTTGATTACCAATACCAGTACATCGCCATCACGCTTGATTGTCACATCAGAGAAGTAGCCAACTTTGAACAGTTCACGAGTTGCATTTTGAATATCGGCTTGAGTTAGAACATCCCCCACACGAACAGGCAAGACACTAAATACCGTACCTGCCGAAACACGTTGCAGCCCCTCTACACGGATGTCACTTACACGGAAGGTTTGTGCCTGTACCGCAATAGATAGAAAAAGTGCTAGAAAACAGCCAATAACTCGCATCAAAACTCGCTTCATAGAATCTGTTCTAATCATAAATGAATGTTGGTTGCAGCCCGGCAAGCACCTGCCGGATCAAAGCCGCATTATGTCGTTATACAGTGCCAGAACACTCAGGCTAATCACCAAAAAGAGTCCAACCTGATACCCCAGCATCTGCACTCTGTCGGACACCGGTTTCCCCTTAATTACTTCAATCAAGTAATAAAATAAGTGCCCGCCATCCAGAACTGGAATAGGCAAAAGGTTAAAGACTGCCAGGAATACACTGAGTAAAGCGACAAAACCAATAAAGCTTCTCAGACCGCTCTCGGCTGAAGAGCCCGCCACCTTAGCAATGGTTATCGGTCCACTCAAGTTTTTCGTAGAAATTTCGCCAAGAATCAATTTTTTGACTGATAAAAGAACAAATCCCGATGTTTCCCAGGTTTTATTGACACCCGCGACAAACGCGCCCGCAATAGAATAGTTATATGAACGGATCATATCCTCTGGAACAGTATAGGCTTGCACTCCCACGCCAACCCGACCAAGTTGTTGTCCGTTTTCCTCTATCAATTCCGGAATTAGCGTTACTGGTATCGTTTGACCATCCCGCTCCAGCGTCACTTGTAGCGCCCGACCCGGATGTTTGCGAACGTATTCGACCCAAAGCTGCCAATCATCTACTTTGAGATCATCAACTTGCAGGATTTCATCGCCAACTTTTAGACCCGCCTTTTCTGCAGGACTTGCTGCGACAACTTCACCCACAACAGGCGGAATTTTGGGAAGAAATAACGTAATCCCGAGCCCTGCAATCGGATCCGGATCGGCGGACTCTCGCAACCAATCGACCAATTCAGCATCAGATTCGTAGTTAAAATGGGAGTCGGGGTAGGCAACCTTGAAGCGAATCTTTCCCGACTCACCAAGGCGATTTAGCAGCGCCTTGTTGAGCGCCTGCCAGGTTGGTGTCGGCTCACCATCGACTTCGATAATCTCCTGCCCTTTTTCCAGACCAGCCTCGGCGGCTATAGATCCAGGGGCCACAGTATCAATTACCGGGATTAAATCCCTCTGACCTTGCAATAACAAAATCCAGAACAGCAGTATCGCCAACAAAAAATTCGCCAGCGGGCCAGCAGCCACTATCGCGATACGCTGCCAAACCGTTTTATTGTTAAAAGCCAGATGACGCTCTTCTGGCAGGACATCGCCCTCACGTTCATCAAGCATTTTGACGTAACCACCCAGAGGCAAAGCGGCGAAAGCGTACTCGGTTCCCTGCTTATCTCGCCAAGACCACAGCACTTTGCCAAAGCCGATCGAAAACCGATGCACCTTCACACCGCAGCGCCGTGCGACATAAAAGTGCCCAAACTCATGGATAGACACCAAAATCAGCAATGCCACAAGAAAGGACGCAATAGTCTGGATTAATTCCACAGATACAACCTCAGAATAAGGATCACCAACTTGCGATCAGTTGCTGCGCAGTAGCGCGAGCTTCAGCATCGGCGCTTTGGATCTGCGCCAGACTATGCGGCTCACAAGAAGATAGTCGAGAAAGAGTGTGGTCGATCACCACAGCTATCTGATCGAAACGGATGCGGCGCTGTAAAAATGCAGCAACTGCAACTTCATTAGCCGCATTTAAGATAGCCGGTGCCGAACCGGAGGATTCTGCCGCTTGCTGAGCCAAGCGCAAACACGGAAAACGTTCGTAATCGGGGGCGCTGAAATCAAGCCGGGCCGTAGCGATGAGATCGAGGCTGGACACCCCTGATTCAATTCGCTCCGGCCATGCCAAAGCATGGGCAATCGGTGTGCGCATGTCAGGATTACCCAATTGCGCCAACACCGAACCATCAATATATTCAACCATCGAGTGAATAACACTCTGCGGATGAATCACCACTTGCACTTTCTGGGGGCGGGTATTAAACAGCCAGCAAGCCTCGATAAGCTCCAACCCTTTATTCAGCATGGTGGCCGAATCGACCGAAATTTTTTGCCCCATACTCCAGTTGGGATGAGCACAAGCCTGCTCGGGCGTCACCTTGCAAAGGTCAGCAATGGGAGTGTTGCGAAATGGGCCACCCGATGCGGTGAGTAAGATTTTTCGCACCCCACTCGATATGAGACCATCGGCAAGATAATCAGAACGATGGTTAGGCAGGCATTGAAAAATGGCGTTGTGTTCACTGTCGATTGGAAGCAGTAATGCACCATGCTCGGCAACCGCACGCGTGAACAGGCCACCGGCCATCACTAATGCTTCTTTATTTGCCAGCAGCACCTTTTTGCCAGCCTTAACGGCTGCCAAAGTTGGCAATAAGCCGACCGCCCCCACGATGGCGGCCATTACGGTATCCACTTGCTCGTGAGCCGCAACGGCTGCTAAAGCGTCAGCTCCCTGCAGCACCTGTGTAGTGCATCCTTGACGACGCAACTCGCGCTCCAATTCCAAAGCAGCGACAGGATCATTTAGCACCGCATAGCGCGGCTTGTGCGTTAGGCATTGGGTAGCCAACAATTGCCAGCGACGATCTGCGCTCAACGCGAAGACCTGGTAACGCTCAGGGTGACGAGCGATAACATCCAGAGTACTGACGCCGATAGAACCCGTCGCCCCCAGAATTGTAATTTGCTGGAGCGATTGCATTTAAACACCCACACCCGATACAAAGGCACCCGTCGCCAGAAGCGAAAGCGCAAATACCGGGGCACCGGCGGTGATTCCATCCACACGATCAAGAATGCCGCCATGGCCAGGCAGTATATTGCCACTGTCTTTGGCACCGGCGTGACGCTTGACCATACTCTCCAACAAATCGCCCAATACCGAAACCAAACTGGTAGGAATAACCAAGGCCAACATCAACAGAATACTCGCATCAAGGATCAGACCAAGGATGAGCGCCAATAAACAATTCGCAAAAAATCCACCCGCAAAGCCTTCCCAGGTTTTGCCAGGACTAACCGCTGGCGCCAACTTGTGCTTGCCAAAGCGGCGCCCGGCGAAATAACCACCGCTATCAGCTACAGCAACAATCAACATTAACAAGAGCACTAACCACGCACCGTTGCTCTGCTGGCGCACATAAACCAAAGCCACCCAAGTGGGAATCAACACCAGAATTCCCATTAACAGTCGCAGAACCTTATGTCCCCATAACACGCTACTGCTGGGATACCCCTGCACAAGCAATAATGCCAATGCCCACCAACAACAGCCCAGGATTAACACATCGCGTATAGCTAAACTATCGAGCCGAGGGCTGGCCTCACCTTCAAAACCCAAATAAAGTGAGACGATTATTAGCAATACCAACAACAAAAACGAATAAGCCAAACGTTGCCAAATGGCAGGAAAACCAGACAAATTAGCCCATTCCCACGCACCTATTAGCAAAACGGCCCCAATAAAAAACGAAAAATAACCAGACGGCAGGCCAAATAAAGCTGCGAGAAAAATAAGCGCGAGCACCAGAGCGGTAATAACACGCTGCTTAAGCATTGAGAGCCCCCGCGTCAATTTGATCACCGGTCATACCAAAACGGCGTTGGCGCTCATCAAAACTGGCGACCGCTTTTTTCAATTCATCACCATCGAAATTGGGCCAGAGCTTGTCACTGAAAAATAATTCAGCATACGCACATTGCCACAATAAAAAATTACTGATGCGCACTTCACCACCGGTACGAATTAGCAAATCCAACGGCGGCAAATCAGCAAGGGAGGTATGTATATGTAGAGAGTTCTCGGTAATCGATGCAGGGTCTACCTCGCCCGCCGCCACCTGATATGCGATTTTTTTTGCTGCTTCGGCAATATCCCAACGACCGCCATAATCTGCTGCAATTACCAAAGTGGTCTTTCCACCGCTCGTCAATTCTTCTGCCGCAACAATTGCCTTTTGGATAGAGGGACTAAACCGCTCACGATTGCCGATAACACGTAGGGCAACCCCCTTCTTTTTTAGCGCTTTAGCTTCGTTTTTCAAATACAACAAAAACAGCGACATAAGCGCTTCCACCTCTACTGGTGGTCGACGCCAATTTTCGCTACTAAAAGCAAATACAGTGAGCACTTCGATACCCACATCCTGACATGCCGCCATCACATCGCGAATGCGCTCAACACCCACTTTATGGCCAGACACTCCCGCCATACCGCGCTGTTTGGCCCAGCGATTATTGCCATCCATGATGATCGCCACATGGCGAAGACGATTGTCAGTCACGCATACTCTCCCGGCAGCAAGTTCTATCGATCAGATCGACGACTGTCTTTTGCTTTTTGCAATGATGATGTCTAATGGTTTGATACGTTGTACTACGTGGCGGGACTGGGCTCGCCATAGGTGCCGAACCCAATCAGGTGATGCAGATTAAACAGCCATCAAATCCACTTCTTTTGCCGCTAGAGCCTTATCGACTTCGGCAATGTATTTATCGGTAATTTTCTGGATTTCATCTTGTGCGCGGCGATCATCATCTTCGCTAATCGCTTTATCCTTCAATAATGCTTTCACATCGCCCAACACATCGCGACGCACATTGCGCACCGCAACGCGACCATTCTCAGCCTCTGCACGCGCTTGCTTGATAAAGTTTTTACGGGTTTCTTCGGTCAGCATTGGCAATGGAATGCGGATCAAACCGTTATTGGTTGATGGATTCAAACCCAAGTCTGATTTCATAATCGCCTTTTCAATTGCGGGAACCAGATTACGCTCCCAAGGACTGATCGACAGGGTGCGGGCGTCTTCAATATTGATATTACCAACTTGTGCCAATGGTGTTGGAGTACCGTAGTAATCAACGAGGATTCCATCCAGCAAACTTGGATGCGCACGACCAGTGCGAATTTTATTGAAATTCAGACCCAGCACTTCAACGGCTTTTTTCATGCGCGCTTCAGCATCTTTTTTGATGTCATTAATCATGATTTATCCTCTTCAATCAAAGTACCTTCGTTGCTGCCCACAACGATATTTAACAGTGCGCCGGTTTTATTCATACGGAACACACGCACAGGCATGTCGTGTTCACGGCACAAACAAATAGCAGTCAAATCCATTACACCTAATTTTTTATCCAACACCTCGTCGTAAGACAGGCGATCGTATTTCGTTGCGGTTGGATCTTTTTTCGGATCAGCTGAGTAAACTCCGTCCACTTTTGTAGCTTTCAAAACGATGTCAGCGTCGACTTCAATTCCGCGTAAACAGGCAGCAGAGTCAGTCGTGAAGAAGGGATTACCGGTTCCCGCAGAAAAAATTACCACTTCGCCGGAGTTCAAAAAACGAACTGCGCGGCGGCGATCATAATGCTCCACCACACCACTCATGGGGATAGCAGACATAACACGTGAGGAAATATTGGAACGCTCAAGTGCATCGCGCATTGCCAAAGCATTCATAACCGTAGCTAACATACCCATATGATCGCCAGTAACGCGATCCAATCCCGCTGCGCTCAAGGCCGCACCACGGAATAAATTACCACCACCGATTACCAAGCCTACCTGTACACCTATGCCCACTAACTGGCCAATCTCCAAGGCCATTTTGTCGAGTACTTTCGGGTCGATACCAAATCCTTCAGTACCCATCAGCTCCTCGCCACTCAATTTCAACAGAATACGCTTGTACTTCTTATCTCTGGGGCCGGACATAAATGCTCTCCAAAACAATGAGTTAGCCGCAATTAACCACCTCAACCGGGGGCCGAAAAAAATCGGTGCAGTGTAACAGAAAAACCTTTGGGGATTGCGAATGCCAAGTTCCTTTTTCTCAACACTATTCGCCAAGTGTATTGACACAACAACTGTATATTGGTCATTTTAACCATAACATGGCAGAAACGATTGATTTTCGCCCCGACTGAATAATACTTACGCCAAACAAATAACAAACTGCGACCACCATTTAATGAATGCTAGAAACGTTAACTCGGTACTTTTGGTATCCATCCTGCTCACTCTTGGCCTGATGGTCGGAGCACACTTCATTCCCGACAAAAAACTACTATTAATTCCTGACAGCAAAGCGAAACGATATATAGCCATTGAGCCACTCCCCGACGGCACCCCCTCCGCTAAATGGACCGATGAGACACGCAATGCATGGAGTTGTAACGCACCTGCCAATTACCAGGCCAACTACTTCCCCTGCGGCCTGACGGTGTACCTCTCCAACTCAGTTGACACCGGGCTCGATCTATCCAAATTCAACTCTCTGAACCTGCATCTGGATTACGAGGGCAGCGCCAATAAAGTGCGCATCGCCATCCGCAATTACAATCGCGACTACTCAAAACCAGAAGATGGCAATAGCACCAAGTTCAATGCAATCCAGATTCACAGCGAGCAACTCAACAAAGAGCTGCACCTTTCGCTAACCTCATTTGCCGTCGCCGATTGGTGGTTGCGCCAATACAACATCCCGCTTTCGCGCTCCGCCCCCGAAATGGATAACAGCATGGTAATTACCGTAGATTTTGGTGAACCCCCACCCCCAGGCATTCACAAATTCGAGATCAAAAAAATTGAACTACAGGGCGAGTGGATTAATGTTGAATATTGGTATTTGGCCATCTTAAGTCTGTGGATGCTGGGTATTTTTATTTACACCATCAAACGCATGATTGAGTTGCGCGCACAAACCAAACATGCCACACAGGTAATCAACCAACTCAGCAACAGCAACGAAGAACTCAAAGCAGAAACTAATAAATTCCGCAGACTATCTACGGTTGACCCATTAACCCAGCTCTACAATCGCTTTGGTATCGACCAGATCGTTAGCAGCCTTTCCGGCAACAATTATCAATGTGCAACAGACACTGCTAACTACTCCTTACTGGTTGCCGATATAGATCACTTCAAGCAGGTCAATGACAAATATGGTCATGACAGTGGCGACCTGGTTTTACAACACGTCGCCCAGATTATGCAATCCAGCTTGCGCAGCGGGGATTATGTAGGTCGCTGGGGCGGCGAAGAGTTTGTTGTCATAATGCCGAACACCAGCAAAGAAAACGCGATGGAAATGGCTGAAAAAATTCGCACCTCAATTTTCACCACTCCCTGCTCCCCAAATAAACTTCCATCAATCAGCGCAAGCTTTGGCGTGAGCGAAAGACATCCACATGAGGATTTTGCAAGCTGCTTCAAACGTGCGGATAACGCACTTTATAAAGCCAAGGCGCAAGGCAGAAATTGCTGCGTCTTTGCTGAGGAAAACCTGCACAACTAGAGCGTTTCGATGAGCAAACAAAAAACCCGCACAAGTTTCCCTGCGCGGGTTTTTAAAACTGCCTAGCGACAACTAATTAGGCTTTTGATGCAGCAACCTGAGCCGCAACTTCAGCAGCGAAGTCAACAACAGCAACTTCGATACCTTCACCTACTTCCAGACGCACAAAGCTCTTCACAGTTGCACCGCCAGCTTTGGCGAATTGTGCAACAGTTTGCTCTGGATTCTTAACAAAAGGCTGATCAACCAAGCTAGCTTCTTTCAGGAACTTGCTGATACGACCAACAATCATCTTCTCAACAATCTCAGCAGGCTTGCCAGCCATATCTGGTTGAGCACGAATGATTTCTTTTTCTTTCTCTACCACATCAGCTGGCATTTGGTCAGAGCTAACCACAGTTGGATTAACTGCAGCTACGTGCATAGCAACATCTTTAGCAACTTCTTCGCTACCACCTTCCAATTGAACCAATACCGCGATGCGGTTATTCAAGTGAAGGTAACCACCGACTACACCACCTTCAACCAAGCTGATACGACGAACACTGATCTTTTCACCAATTTTTTGAACCAACGCTTCACGCGCAGCTTCCAACTCGCCAGCCATCACTGCAGCAACATCAGTTTGCTTGCTAGTGAAAGCCTTATCCAACACGCTATTTACGAATGCAAGGAAACCAGCATCGCGTGCAACGAAGTCAGTTTCAGAGTTAACTTCAATCGCAATACCATAGCTATTGTCTGGAGCAACTTTAACAGCCACAACACCATCAGCTGCAGTACGGCCTTCTTTTTTAGCAGCCTTCAGACCAGAAACTTTACGCAGGTTTTCAATCGCCAGCTCGATGTCACCATTGGCTTCACCCAAGGCTTTTTTACATTCCATCATGCCCAGACCAGTGCGGTCACGCAGTTCTTTTACCAGTGCAGGAGTAACAGCTGTCATGGTTGTTTCCTCTATAAAAATGTTCGAATTCAATTTGAAAAAAGGGGGCCTAGCCCCCTCTTCCGACACCTGGTGCCTGCGCGCAGACTACCGAAGTTTTATGGTCGTTTGATTACTACTTGCGATTACTCAGCAGCGCCTTCGGCAGCTACATATTCATCTTTGTTTGGAACAGAAGAAGCAGACTTGCTACCTTCCAGGCAAGCGTCAGCAACAGCAGCAACGTACAACTTAATTGCACGGATAGCGTCATCGTTACCTGGAATTACGTAATCAACACCTTCAGGGTTGCTGTTGGTATCAACGATACCAATAACAGGAATACCCAGTTTGTTAGCTTCTTGAATAGCGATACGCTCGTGATCAACGTCGATTACAAACATTGCATCAGGCAAACCAGCGATGTTTTTGATACCGCCGATAGAACGCTCCAGCTTCTCCATGTCACGGGTACGCATTAAAGCTTCTTTTTTGGTCAGCTTGGCGAAAGTACCGTCCTGACTTTGAGTGGTCAGGTCAGACAGGCGACGGATAGAGGCGCGAATGGTTTTGTAGTTGGTCAACATACCACCCAACCAACGGTGGCTTACGAAAGGCTGGCCAGCACGTTCAGCCTGCTCTTTAACGATTTTTTGCGCAGCGCGCTTGGTACCAACAAACAGAATTTTTTTCTTTTGAGAAGCCATTTGCTGCACCAAAGCCAAAGCTTCGTTGAATGCAGGAACGGTGTGCTCAAGGTTGATGATATGAATCTTGTTACGTGCACCGAAGATGTATTTACCCATCTTTGGATTCCAGTAACGGGTTTGGTGACCGAAGTGGACACCTGCAGACAACATGTCGCGCATGCTTACTTGTGGCATTTTAGTATTCCTACTGGGTTAGGCCTCTATATACCCCGCGAACCAACCATCATGTTCGCCGAAGCGAGCATTGGGCACCCAGGTTTTGCGTGTCGGTATATATGTGACGTTGATAAATTAAGTAAAAACCATGTTTCTCTTGTGGGTAGATTGCACTCTCCCCAAAAAGAGGCGCGCTTTATACCACATAAATCCCGCCGGATAAACCTAAAAGGCGGTTTTAGCATCGCTTTGGCAATGTAAGGAACTGCTTAGACCCTAGGCCGCGCGCAATTCAACTTGTACACTAGTTAAATCTTTTCCCTTCCATGTCGAAAACATCCCGAGAGCACTTAAGATGAAAGAAACCTGGCGCTGGTTTGGCCCTAAAGACACCGTTAGCTTGCAAAATATCGCCCAGGCGGGGGCAACCGGTATAGTGACCTCGCTGCATCACATACCTACAGGCGCAGTCTGGCCAATGGCCGACATCATTGAGCGCAAGCAGTTAATCGAAGCGAATGGCCTTGAATGGGCAGTGATTGAAAGTATCCCCCTGCACAACGACATCAAAACCCGCACCGGCAACTTCCAGCAGTACATCGACAATTATAAAGAGTCGATCCGCAATGTCGGCGCGGCCGGGGTTTACGATGTCTGCTACAACTTTATGCCGGTGGTCGATTGGACCCGCACCAACCTTAATTACACCTTGCCAAACAATGCCCGTGCACTGCGTTTCGAGATGAGCGACTTCGCCGCTTACGATGCGTACATCCTCCAACGCCCCGGCGCAGAACAATCCTATCAACCCGAGGTACTCGCCAAGGCAAAAGCACGCCTGGATGCGATGACCAACGAAGAAAAGGTCCTGCTGGAAAAGAACATCATTGCCGGCTTACCAGGCGGCGAAGGCTCTTATGATCGAGAAGGCATACGTGCCGCTATTGACCTGTTTATCCAAATGGGTGACGAAGGCATGCGCGCCAACCTGTTTGCCTTCCTGCGCGAAATCATTCCCGTCGCCGAAGAAGCTGGCGTACGTATGGCGATCCACCCGGATGACCCGCCTTTCTCGCTATTTGGTTTACCACGCGTAGTATCGACCGCCGATGACGCCCGCGCCCTGCTTAATGCGGTGCCCAGTCCAGCCAATGGCCTGACATTGTGCGCAGGTTCCTATGGCGCGCGCTGCGATAACGATCTGGTCGCTATGGCGCGGGAATTTGGCGAACGTATTTATTTTGTACATTTGCGCAATATCAAACGCGAAGGTGATGGCTCGTTTTACGAATCAGACCATCTTGATGGTGACAACGATATGGTCGGCCTGATCGGAGCGCTATTAGATGAGGAAGAACGCCGCACCAAGAGCGGAATCAATCTTCCAAAGATTGCCATGCGGCCGGATCATGGACACCTAATGGGCGATGAAATTGGCAAACCCGGTATCAATCCCGGTTACTCCTACGCGGGTCGCATGAAGGGTTTAGCTGAGTTGCGCGGCGTAATACACGCACTTACCACCCTGCGTGCACGCGCCGTTTAGCGGTAAGAAGCCATATACGAAGGGGCCCAAGAGGCCCCTTTTTGTTTGGATCAATCTTTTTACTTGAATCAATATCGTGACGCGTTACTGGAAAGCATTATCCAACATCATCATTAAAATAAATCCAACGGTTAAACCGCTAGTCGCATAGATTTCATGCCCTTTGCGATGCGATTCAGGAATAATTTCATGACTGACCACAAACAACATCGCACCCGCTGCAAAACCTAAACCCCAGGGAAGCAAAAGAACCGAATGACTGACAATG
>DATIGS010000068.1:0-6085 GCA_035481425.1 Cellvibrio sp.
CATCTGGATCAACAGGATTTCAAACAGCCGATCGAGCATCGCCTGGCGCCCGCAGTACTGGGCCTCTGCTTCGCTAAATAACAATTCCAGTACCGGCGGGCTCTGTACCAAACGGCGCAGCGGCAGGCAGATATAGGCGGGCAAGGCGGCGACTATGGGGTTGGCGGCCCCACCCTCAAAGCTCACATGGGCACAGACAAATTCTGCGCCTCGCTCCGGGTCTGTCTCGAACTGGTGGTCGGTAGGGCGCGGGTAAAACAGCAGGCTGGGCTCGGTGATGCGCTCGGCCAGGCGGTTGCCGTGCCGCACGCCGACTTCGCCCTGGCGGATAAGGTGCAACTGGCCGTAGGGCGCGGTGCCGTCGAGCCGGTTGATGCCGCAGAGCGCGCCGGCCTGGAAAGTGCGGGCGCTCATGGAAAAGTGCTTTAACAGGGCTGCAAGACGGTCAGACATAGGAATCCATACGATTTGTTAAGTTTCAGATACGAACTGTATCATTTCGTATCGTTCATTTCAGCACAATGCTCCTCGTCAACACGACAAACCAAACGTGAATTAACCAAACAGCATTTACCAGGAGCATCACAATGAAACCACAAAACATCCTCTACACCGCACAAGTGACCTCAACCGGTGGCCGTGAAGGCCGTTCCGAATCCACTGACCGCGCCCTTTCGGTTGTGCTCTCCACACCCAAGGCACTGGGTGGTGCAGGCGGCGCCGGTACTAACCCGGAACAATTGTTCGCCGCTGGTTACTCGGCCTGCTTTCTCGGCGCGTTGAAATTTGTGGCTGGCAAGAGCCGCATCGCCCTGAGCGACGAAAGCCAAATCACCGCCAGCGTCGGCATAGGGCCCATCCCTGCTGGATTTGCACTGGAAGTCACCCTGGATATTTCCCTGCCAGGTTTATCGCAAGAACAGGCGGAGCACTTGGTCGATCAGGCGCATCAGGTTTGCCCTTACTCCAATGCCACGCGCGGCAATATTGACGTGAAGCTGATCGTCAATTCCATCGCCCGTTAACAGAGCCCTTAGTAGCCCGATTTTCAACAACCTAAATCGCAAACCTATTCGTAAAGGAGTCACCCATGAAACGCTTATCGAACATCCTCGCTATTGCCACTATCGCCCTTTTACCTGCTGCTTTTAGCCAGGCTGCGCAAGACCAAGCTACTCAAGAGAAGATCAGCCACACCGCCAGCACCGTGTTTACCCCCGATGGCGTAGAGATCTACTACAAGGATTGGGGCCCGAAAGACGGCCAGGTGGTGATGTTCAGCCACGGTTGGCCCCTGAGTTCCGATAGCTGGGAGAGCCAGATGCAATTCCTCGCCGACAAGGGCTACCGCGTGATCGCCCACGACCGTCGCGGCCACGGGCGCTCCAGCCAACCCTGGCAGGGCAATGATATGGACCACTATGCCGACGACCTCGCCGCGGTGATCAAAGCGCTCGATGTGAAAGACGTTACCCTGGTGGGATTTTCGACCGGTGGCGGTGAAGTAGCGCGCTATATCGGCCGCCACGGCACCAAGCGCGTTAAGAAAGCCGCCCTGATCAGCGCGGTGCCGCCACTGATGATGAAAACCGCTGACAATCCGCAGGGCATTGCCCCCGAGGTTTTCGACGGTTTGCGCAAGGCCTCGCTGGAGAACCGCTCACAGCTGTATATGGATATAGCTTCTGGCCCCTTCTTTGGCTACAACCGCCCGGGCGCAAAACCCTCGGCCGGGTTGATCCAATCTTTCTGGCGCCAAGGCATGCTCGCCGGGGCGAAAAATACCTACGACTCGATCGCCGCATTTTCGGCTACCGACTTCCGTGCTGACCTGGCGAAATTTGATGTACCGACCTTGGTGGTACACGGCGATGACGACCAGATAGTGCCCCTGGATATTTCCGGTAAAGCCTCGGCGGCACTTGTGAAAAATGCCAAGCTGCTAGTTTACAAAGGCGCGCCCCACGGTTTAGCGGATACCCACAAAGACCGCTTGAACCAGGATTTGCTCGACTTTTTGCGCGCGCAATAACGCGACTACCTTTAGTTCACCACGAGAGACTATGACGTTATGATGGCGGCACTTGCACACGGCGAGTGCCGAATCATCAATCTATGTCGGCGCCCATTTACTTCCCTATTAAAATCACGTCGATGACCGATATTTTCCAAACTGCTGCGCTGACTGAATATCAAAAATCGTCAGCGCAAATTAACAAATTGAAAGATGCTCCAGCGGCGCTCAATAAATCCTACGAGCGCTACGATAATTTAATCGCCAAGGCTTTTGATGACTCAGCGACAAAACCCGCATGCAAAGCGGGCTGTGCTTTTTGTTGCCATTACAAAGTGGAAGTGCGCGCGCATGAAATGTTGCTGATCAAAGACTATATGGCCAAAAATTTCAGTGCCGAAAATATCGCAGCAGTACTCGCAGGGGCTGAAGCCAACGCAGCGATCATTCGCACACTCACGCCAGAACAACATCTCACGACCAATTTAAAATGCGCGTTCTTGCAGGATAACCAATGCGGTATTTATCCGGTGCGGCCATTTCGCTGCCGCAATTTCCATTCGACTGATGCTGCCGCGTGCGAGCAATCGTTTAACGACCCGGGCAATATGGAAATCGCCACCGGCATGATCGAGGAGGTCGCCATGCTTGCCGACGCACTTACGCAGGGGTTTGAAGCTGCAGCTGAACAGACTGGAAAAGACAATCGTATCTACGATTTTAATACGGCACTGGTGGAAGTTTTTAGCGACCCCAGTGCATTGAAACGCTATCAGCGCGGCAAGCAGACTTTTCAGTCTGCCTTGGTGGTTGAGTAACTACTAGTTGGTACCTTCCAGTTGAGTAAGTACCAGTTGAGTAATTACTAAAAATCAGGCAATAAAACGCGCTTCGAAATACAGCGGGATTCTCTTGACCAGCTGTTTCCAGATCTCGGTTTTTTCCAACATGGTTTGCTCTGCCTTGGCGAAGGTGTCAAAAACCTCCACCGGGCGGTGCCCACCTTCAAAGAGCTCGTAATGCGATATTACGGTTTTTTTATCGGCATCGTAGCTTTCAACAAAGAAGATTTTGAATAACTCGTTGCTTGAAATTATTGTTTTCATGGTTTTCTCCTGCTTTTATATTTTTATTTTAAGAGAAAAATCCCATTTGCAAACATATTCAAAAATATTTAATAAAACTTGTTTCAAATCTTCACAATTGCCCCGACGAGATGGGCACATATGGTTACATTTACGCGTCACGAATGGTCAATGATTGATAAATTCAATGGTGATATGCACCAGCTCTTCATGAATGCGCAATTGCTGTTTAAAAAAATCCGCATCGACTGTGGCGTCTACTTTTAGCGATAACATGCATGCGTATTGATTGCGCCCGACGCGCCATACGTGCAGATCGCAAATCTGTGCTGGTATCGGGCTGGCGGCGATGACGTCGCGAATTTCTTCCACCACCGGTGCATCCATCTCTGCATCCAAGAGTGCACGCCCACTGGTACGCAACAAACCCAATGCCCAGACGGCAACCAATACGCCGCCGACAATTCCCATCACCGGATCCATCCAGTCAGCGCCGAATAATTTTCCGCAAAAGAGCGCAATGATCGCGAGCACCGAAGTCGCTGCATCGGCAATCACATGCATATAAGCCGCACGCAAATTTAAATCGGCGTGCGCATGGTCATGAGCGTGGTCGTGGTCGTGGTCGTGGTCGTGGTCGTGGTGATGATCATGATGGTGATCGTGGCCGTGATGATGGTGATGGCCATCCTTCAACCACCAGGCACAAATTAAATTCACCAGCAGGCCGATGCCCGCCAGAATGATCGCTTCGTTGTAATGAATTTGTTGGGGAAAGAAGAATCGCTCGGTGGAGTGGTAGAACATTGTGACTGCCACCAATAACAATAAAATCGCGCTGGTGTATGCACCCAGCACTTCAATTTTCCACACACCAAAACTAAAGCGCCCGTCCTGCGCCAGCTTGCGCGCAATCACATAGGTGAATAGCGCCAGCCCCAACGCGATCACGTGGGAACTCATATGCCAACCATCGGCCAGCAACGCCATAGAGTTGTAATACCAACCGCCCAGAATCTCAATCACCATCATACTGGCCGTCAGCACCAATGCGCGCAGCGTGTTTTTTTCAGCAAGTGGATTGGTTTGGGATGCAATAGGGTGGTGACAGGTGTGGGGAGCGATTGGATTTGTCATTGGCATTCACGGTAATTCATGTAAAAGATAGAAGTATGATGCCAGACTTAATGCTGATGACGTTTGAAAATTTCACATCCAAAAAATAAAAAAACCGATCCTTGTGAGACCGGTTTTTATTTTTACAAAAGGGAATTCACATTACTTTTTGTAAGAGCACTTGTTCGGATTACCTTGAGGATCTGAACCAAACGCAGCAACGGTACAGGCGATTGACCCTGGAACCGATACTTTCTTCACTACCCAACTGCCTTTACGGCCAAACGCCACCCAGCCATCGCCCGACGTAACCGAGCAGGTACCGCCCAGGTCAGCACACTTGGAGAAACCACTTGGATAATCACCAGTACCGCTCAACACAGGTGCACCGCTCGCTGAACTTGCCGCTGCACTGCTGGAGCTTGCTTTACTGGAAGAAACTGCAACGGCAGAGCTGGAGGCTTTGCTTGAGGATACAGCCGAGCTGGATGAGACCACCGCAACAGAGCTTGAGGATTTGCTGGATGACGACACGGCTACGGAACTCGCCACTGAACTGGTCGTTCCACCGCATGCGGATGCAGTAAGTTGCGCACCGTTTTTACCCACACCCGCGTACTGGTCCAGCTTGTCTTTTACACACTGCGGCGTGACCGGTGAATAGCTGTAAGGAATGCTGATCGGGAAGGGCGCAGTGGTGGTCCAGTTGGTCGCATCGATAGTGCCGCCGCTACTCCAGGTGATGTTGTAAGTCGCAAAGTCGCCCGGCGTTTTCACGTTGTTGTTGCGCAAATCCCAGAAGCCGCAGTTGCTGCTGTCATAACGGCAGGTGATGGGGTTTTTCGCATTTTGGAACCAGTTGCTTTCAATCAATGAATAGCCAGCCTGGCGTACGTTGATGCCGGAATCGGTAATGCCGTCATACAGGTTGTTGTACATGTGCGTCCAACCACCGCGTTGCAATGGCAAGCGCGCATTTACATTGCGGTAAATATTGTGGTGGAAAGTGATCTCGCGGCCACCAGCGATATCGCTGCTGCTGGAACCATCGAGGCCGACTTTTTTGCTGTCGCGAATGACGTTGTAGGACACAGTGATGTTGTGTGAATCTTTTTTAATGTCGATCGCACTTTCAAACGTCAGGTCACCATCGGGTGAACCTTTACATTCGTTGTTCACCGCGAACAACTCATTGTGGTCGACCCACACATTGGTGCCGCTATCGATACGAATCATATCGGCATCGTTATTGGCACCGGCCAGCGCACCGATTTTCATATTGCGGATAATCACGTTGCTGGATTTGTTCACCACGATACCGAAGTTCGCTGAGGAACCATTGGCACCGATAATGGTGACGCCCTTGGTCATCTCTTTGATTTCGACTTTGCGATAAGCGTCATTCCAGCGCGGATTCGGGCAATTGCCTGAAGCATCTACCGTGTGGTTGGCAATCATCTGGTTAATCAGCGAATCTTCGTTGCCGGTGTAGGTAATCACCACCGGATAATTACCCGCTTTGGCATTGGCAACTATGGTGTTGAGTTGGTCGAGGGTAGCAGCGGTAAACGCTTGTGAACCGGACACACTGCCACCATCGGTAGTAGAGAAACCACCGGTTGCGGCCGCAAATGCAGTTGAGCCTGCACACAGGGTGACCGCTGCCGCAATCGCCTTGAGGGTGAATACAGATTTTTGGGTTGATGCTTTAGCTGTTTTTGAAAACATAATTACAATCTCGTCTTAGTTATTAATTATTAAGGACGGACTGACCGATATGCCATGCTGTTGTTGCGGAGAAAAAACCCGACTTCTATAAAAACCGGATTAGGGTAACGACAGCGAACTCTTATTTATTGCTTTTATTTTT
>DATIGS010000069.1:0-8446 GCA_035481425.1 Cellvibrio sp.
AAAGATGAGAACGATTATTGTTAACTCACTGCTGCGCTGCTTCTCCCGCACAGTAGTCGAGCGGATACATTAGTCGCCCTGCAAGTCGATTACTGCGTCTGCTCACCCCTAGGGTCTTTCCTCTCCGAAAGTCTCTCGGCTAACACGGTTGCTTGGGCCGCCCTTGTGGCGGCCACTTTTCTCCCCTCCCTCCGCTTTCTCGTTACGCTTTTTTTACACTTTTTCCTTTCTTAACCTATCGGCGATTGAAATTCGTTTGCGTTGTACACATATACTCCCGTGACGTTGCGTACATGCAACGAATAATCAATTTATGGGAGAAATTATCGTGTTACGCATAGGCTTGTTTTTGTTAACTAACCTCGCAGTGATGGTTGTAGCGGGTGTTGTGCTGAGTTTGCTCGGCGTAGGCAACTACCGTACGGCTGGCGGGCTGGATTTATCAAGCATGCTGGTGTTCTGTGCAGTCTTTGGTTTTGTCGGTTCATTTATCTCCCTGTTCCTATCCAAATGGATGGCCAAACGCACAATGGGCGTCCAATTAATTGAACAGCCACGCAATGCCGATGAACAATGGTTGGTCGACACAGTAACCGAACTCTCCCAAAAAGCCGGCATTAAAACCCCGGAAATCGGCGTGTTTGCCGCGCAGGAATCCAACGCGTTCGCGACCGGCTGGAATCGCAATGACGCATTGGTCGCAGTCAGCCTGGGATTGCTGCAACGTTTTGAGCGCGATGAAGTGAAAGCAGTGCTCGCGCACGAAATCGGCCACGTGGCCAATGGCGATATGATTACCCTGAGTTTGATCCAGGGTGTGGTTAACACCTTTGTGATGTTCTTCGCGCGTATCATCGGCGATTTCGTCGACCGCGTATTGCTCAAGAATGAAAGCGGCCGCGGCTTCGGTTTTATGATCGCCACTATGGTTGCGGAGCTGGTGCTGGGCTTCCTGGCATCGATGATTGTCGCGGCCTTCTCGCGCTATCGCGAATACCGTGCCGACCACGCGGGTGCTACCTTAGCTGACCGCGGTGCCATGATCCGCGCTTTGCAACGCCTGCAAGCCGAGACCAATGCCGGTGCCGAAAGCCCCCTGCCAAGCAGTATGCGTGCCTTTGGTATCAGCGGCGGCGTGCGCAACCTGTTTGCCAGCCACCCACCATTGGAAGCCCGTATCCAAGCTTTGCGTGACAACGCTTAATTTGCGCGGAGATCGATAAATGAGGCTCTGGCGCTGGTTAATGCTTATGTTAGTAACTGGCACCAGCGCCTTGAGCGCAAGTGTCCAGGCGTTTTCAACCGATGACGAACGCAACAGTGTGGAGGTCTTTGATGTTGCCCGCCCCAGTGTTGTATTCGTCACCAACCAACAACTCGCACGCGATCCCTACTCTTTTGACCTGGTGACCGTACCGCGCGGCTCCGGCACCGGTTTTGTCTGGAATGACGAGGGTTATATTGTCACCAACTACCATGTTGTCGAAGGCGCCCGGCAGATCACCATTACCCTGCAGGACCAGTCCAATTGGCCTGCGGAAGTGGTAGGGCTGGCACCGGAGCGCGATCTTGCAGTACTTAAAATCGACGGCCAAAAAGCCAAACTGCGCGCATTGCCCTTGGGTGATTCAGGCGACTTGCGCGTCGGCCGCAAAGTACTGGCGATCGGCAATCCCTTCGGTTTGGATGCCACGCTTACCACTGGCGTCGTCAGCGCACTTGGGCGCGAAATCATCTCCCCCAACCAGCGCAAAATTACCAACGTGATCCAGACCGATGCCGCCATCAATCCGGGCAATTCGGGCGGTCCATTGCTCAATTCCGAGGGCCGTTTGATTGGTGTTAACACCATGATTTACAGCCCGAGCGGTGCCAGCGCCGGGATTGGTTTTGCGATTCCGGTCAACACCGTAAAAGAAGTAGTGCCAGAGCTGATTCAACATGGCCGACTTGTGCGTCCGGTGCTGGGCATTGCAGTGGCGCCGGATCAATGGGCGCAGCAAATCGGTCTTGAAGGTGTACCGATTTTGCGCGTCGAACCCAATTCACCAGCAGCTGAAGCCGGACTGGAAGGTGCAAAACGCAACCACCGCGGGCAAATCACGCTGGGCGATGTCATTGTCGCTATTGCTGATTATCCCGTCGCCAATGATGACCAGCTGCTCAGCGCACTGGAGCATTACAAGCCGGGCGACAAGGTGACCGTCAGCGTGGCGCGCGATGGCAAGTTACTTACCCGCACCATCCGTTTGGCCGCACCAAAGTAGCGATGCACACTCTGTGACGGCTAATTTGAATGCGATCCGCCTTTGCGCGATTGACGAAATCCCCGAAGGCGGAAGCAAAGGCTTTGCAATAGGCGACCGCAAACTATTTGCGGTCAAACAGCAGGGCAAACTCTATCTCTATCAAAATCGCTGCCCGCATTTGGGGATTCCGCTGGAATGGGTTGCAGACCAATTCCTCGACAGCAGCGGCAGCATGATCCAGTGCGCCAACCACGGCGCACTCTTTGTTATCAAAACGGGCAAATGCGTCGCCGGTCCCTGCAGCGGGCGGGCATTGGCTCCCATTAATTTCTACATAGACGCGGGCGATCTTTTTATCCCCCTCGCCTAACCGCCATCGTGCAGCCTCACGGAGAATCATTTATGCAAAACTTCACTTTTTCCAACCCCACCAAGATTGTCTTTGGCGAAGGCCAAATCAAAGAACTCGCCAACCTGATTCCCGCCAATGCGCGCATACTTTTGACTTATGGCGGTGGTTCGATCAAAAAGAACGGCGTTTACGAACAGGTGGTTAAAGCGTTGGAAGGAAAAACCTGGTTTGAATTCAGCGGGATCGAACCTAATCCCCATTATGAAACCCTGATGAAAGCCGTGGAGTTGGTCAAACAGGAAAAGATCGATTTCCTCTTGCCCGTCGGCGGTGGCAGCGTGATCGATGGCACTAAACTGATTGCCGCTGCGGTCAATTTTGACGGCGAGCCATGGGACATCATGGCGAAAAACCAGCCTTTTTTTAGTGCCCTGCCCATCGGCTGCGTATTAACCCTGCCCGCGACTGGCACCGAGAGCAATGGCAACTCGGTCATCACCAAGGCGGCTACCCATGAAAAGCTCGCCTTTGGCAGCCCGCTGGTCTATCCGCAATTTGCGATTCTCGACCCGACCACAACTTACAGCTTGCCACCGCGCCAAATGGCCAATGGCGCGGTGGATGCGTTTGTCCACATCATGGAGCAGTACCTGACTTATCCAGTTGATGCCAAAGTGCAGGATCGTTTTGCCGAAGGCCTATTGATGACATTAATTGAAGAGGGGCCACGCTCACTCAAAGAGCCAACCAACTATGCCGTGCGCGCCAATGTGATGTGGGCGGCCACCATGGCTTTGAATGGGTTGATCGGTGTTGGGGTTCCACAAGACTGGGCAACCCATATGATCGGCCACGAACTTACCGCGATGCATGGGTTGGATCACGCCCAGACGCTCGCGGTGGTCTTACCGGCAGTCATGCAACACCAGCGCGAGAAAAAACGCGCCAAGTTACTGCAATACGGTCGCCGCGTATGGAACCTGAACCATACCGACGAAGATGCACTTATCGATGCCGCTATAGCCGCAACCAAGAACTTTTTTGAGGAAATGGGCACCCCCACCACACTTAGCGGTTATGGCGTTGGCCGCGAGTCCATCCCCAAGCTGGTGGACATGCTGGTCAAACACAATTTGCTGGCACTGGGTGAACACGGCGCGATTACCCCGGAAGTTTCTCGCGAGATTTTGGAACTGGCCGCTTGATAAACCCTGTCAGCCAATAAAAGTCGTCAACCAAAAGCCCCGCCGGATTACTCCGGCGGGCTTTTTGCTATTGATGCTCAATGAAACTTGGTCAAAGCGGTTTGCAGATCGCCAAAGGCAGCTTGCAGGTTATCGATCATTTGATGATTTTGGCTGACGATTTCGCGGGTCTGATTGCTGAGTTCGTTAAGTTGGTTGGTCTGCTGCGCTATAGACTCGGACGTTTGCGTTTGCTCCTCTGTCGCTGCAGCAATGTGCTGGCTAATTCGATTGATCTCGGTAATTGCAGCCGCGATCCGCTCAAAAATCTGCTCCACCGACGCTGAGTTGGCCACATTCTCCAGCACCCTGGCGCGACTTTGGCTCATCGCCTGCACCGAATTGGCCGAGCCTGATACCAGGCGGCTGACAATCTCTTTAATATTTTGGGTTGAGATTTGGGTGCGCTGAGCGAGCGCCCTCACCTCATCGGCCACCACCGCAAACCCCCGCCCTTGTTCCCCGGCCCGCGCCGCCTCAATCGCCGCGTTCAATGCCAGCAAATTGGTTTGCTCGGCAATTCCCTGAATCTCGGTCAAGGTACTGGTAACCGCTTCGCAGTCTTTGGAGAGGCTATCAATTGCCTGCGCCGTATCACCCAGGATATGGGATAACTGGGCGATCCCTTCGCGCGATAAATTGACTGCCGCCTTGCCTTCGCGCTGCGCGGCGACGGTGTCTTCCGTTAATACGGCGGCTCGCTGGATCTGCGCTGCAACACCCACAAACGATTGGTGCATATTGTCCATCGCCACCTGTATGACATCGGCCGCCGAGTGCGACTTATTGGCTATTTTCACCAGATGTTAAGTATTGTTGGCAAGCAATCCCAGACTTTGATCGGTTTGTGCCTGAGCTTGGACGGCAGAGCGAATTGCGCTCGCAATGCTCTCCAGTAACCAGTTGAACTGGTCGAGAATCGCATTGTTACGCACCTTGGCGCGCACACTTAAATCGATCTTCCGGGGGCTGACCGTCATGGTCTCGGTTATTCCCACCAGCTCCTGCGCCACTACCAGCAAACGACTGGCCAACCGGACCAATATCACCAGCACAGAAGTTTCAATCACCACATAAAAAGCATGCATCGCCACTATGCTCCAGGAGTGCATATGCTCGGGGAAGAGATAAATCTTTACGCCCGCCATTTGCATCATGTGCAGCAGGACATGCAAAACCGCAGCTGCGCCGGCAGCCCAAATCAAAGGGCGCCAGTCGAGATAAGTAAATAAAGTAGCGAGGAAAACAAAATAGCCAAAATGGGCTTCGATCATGCCTTTTAATTGGTGCACATGCAGACTGACAAACAGCATGTAAACCACTGCAATAATGCAAGGCGTTATCAGGGGATGGTTCAGTACTCTGATCGCGAACCAATTGATGCCGGTAAACAAACCACCGATCAACAATGCCAGCAGCCATGTGTCATGAACCCAGGCATAGAGGAACGACATGGCCCATGCACTAAAAGTAACCCAGAGCATTATCTGGTCAATGTAGTGACGATAATTGATAACAAAATCAACCAAACCATTACGGTTGGCAGAACGAGAGCCAGGGGAATAAGACATGGCGACTCCTTATTTATTAAAAATGTTTTTGGACATCAACAAATAAGAAGTCTAGCCAAGAAGTAGAAAATGGGCGTCCACTGAAGCAGCGCCTTGCACACTATTGACGCAGGATTTTATTCACTATCGAGGTGGTCGAGCAGTTGTCATAAAAGCTCAATACTTTGACCGAGCCGTTATAGGCTTTGACGATCTGGTTGCCCACCACTTGGTCCTCGCTGTAGTCGCCGCCCTTAACCAATACATCCGGTTTGATTCGACGCAACAACCGCTCGGGGGTGTCCTCATCAAAAAACACCACCCAGTCAACCGACTCCAATCCGGCAAGTACAGCCATACGACGATCAAGCGGATTGATCGGTCGACCCGAGCCTTTCAAACGACGAATGGATTCATCGGAGTTAACAGCAAGCACCAAGCGATCGCCCTGTTTGCGCGCCTCTTCCAAATAACCAACATGACCGGCATGGATAATATCGAAGCAGCCATTGGTAAATACGATTTTCTCGCCGCTGGCACGCGCTTCTTCCAGCGCCATCAATAACTGGTCTTCAGTGACTACACCGCGCTCGGCACCCTGTTCAGCGATAACCGCACGGCGCAATTCTGCCGGATTCAAGGTCGCCGTACCCATTTTGCCGACAACTATACCCGCCGCAAGATTCGCTAATGCCGTTGCTTCCGGCAATGGCTGGCCAGCAGCGATTGCAGCAGCCAAGGTCGCGATAACCGTATCTCCGGCACCGGTAACATCAAATACTTCGCGCGCGCGCGCAGGCAGATGAAGTTCAGGTTGATGATGGCGCAACAGCGTCATACCCTGCTCGCCACGGGTAACCAATAGCGCTTGCAGGTCCAGCTCACGCATCAGCGCTTCGCCCTTATCGACCACCTCTTGTTCAGTTGCGCACTTCCCCACCACCGCTTCAAATTCATGGAAGTTGGGAGTCAAGATAGTCGCCCCGCGATAACGGGTAAAATCGTTCCCTTTGGGATCAACCAATACCGGCACACCGGCTTCGCGCGCTATAGCAATCAGAGCCTGACAATCCGGCAAGCTGCCTTTTGCATAATCAGACAGCACCAATGCATTCGCGCGCCCGATCAGGCTTTTGACCTTACTGGCAAATTCCGAACTATCACGCTCATCAAATTTTTCTTCAAAATCCATCCGCAGCAATTGCTGGTGACGACTAACCACACGCAGCTTGGTAATCGTAGGTTTAGTGTTGGACACCTGCAGGTTGGTATGAATCTTTGCGGTTCTCAATCGATCGTGAAGAATCTGACCTGCCTCGTCATCGCCGATGATAGAGATGAGTGAAACCTTGCTGCCCAAAGCGGCCATATTTAATGCAACGTTGCCCGCTCCTCCGGGGCGATCTTCCGTCTCACTAACATTCACCACGGGTACAGGAGCTTCTGGCGAGATGCGCGAACTGATGCCATGCCAATAACGATCCAGCATCAAATCTCCCACAACCAGAATGTGGGCACGCTCAAAATAAGGCATTGTCAGATGCATAAAAAACTCCAATATGTGTAGTCCATTAAAAACCACCTTTCCACCACGCTCAATCCTGCTTTTTTTTAATTCGATGTTTCCGACGAATCTGTTGGAGTCTCATCATCATTAAAATGTTTATCGTGAAGCCTTGCATAAACACCATTTTGCGCCAGCAATTGTGCATGTGTCCCCTGCTCCACTATTTCGCCATGATCCATCACAATAATTCGATCAGCCTGCTCAATTGTAGACAACCTGTGTGCGACCACAAAAGTGGTACGCCCTTGCATTACTGTATCAAGCGCCGCCTGAATAAAATGTTCGGATTCGTTATCAAGTGCGGAAGTCGCTTCATCAAGAATTAAAATTGGCGCATCCTTTAACAGCGCGCGGGCGATTGCCAGACGTTGGCGCTGACCACCAGATAAGCGTGCACCCGACTCACCAATCATGGTTTCAAATCCATCGGACAACTGCTCGATAAAGTCAGTTGCATAAGCTGCGTCCGCAGCACGACGAACGGATTCCATATCGCGCTCTTGCAAACTGCCATAGGCAATATTGCCTGCGACTGTATCATTGAACAAAGTGACATGCTGGTTCACCAATGCCATATGGCTACGTAGATTCTGCAGGCGATAATCACGAATGGAAATACCATCGATAAAAATGTCGCCTTGATCAGCGTCGTAGAAACGCGTGAGCATATTCACCAGAGTGGATTTACCACTTCCGGATTTTCCCACAAGCGCCACAACCTCACCTGAACGGATACTGAGATTGATATTACGCAATGCGGGCTCTTCCTGACGCGGATAAGTAAAACTCAGCTGTTTGAATTCAACATCACCCTTAACTCGTTCAATCTCATAAGTCCCAGTATCTTTTTCAGCAGGCTTATCCAATAAACGAAACACGCTGTCGGCGGCAGCGACACCTTTCAGAATCATGGGGGCAACCTCGCCCAACTGTCGAATCGGGGTAACGATCAAGCCAACCGCGGTGATATACCCGATAAAGGCAGCGGTGCTCTCCAACTGCATAAAACTCATGGCGGCGTAAATCAACAAACTCATGGATACCGCAATCAACAAATGCATGACCGGGGCATTGGCTGCACTCGTCATGACTATTTTCATATTTTGGGAGTAATTCTTTTTGCTCGCTCGCGCAAAGCGATCCTGTTCATAAGCTTCACCGCCAAAGGTTCGCATCACTTGGTAACCATTAATCATCTCGCTGGAGACTTGGGTGATATCACCAACCGAGTCCTGCACCTTACCGCTCAGGCGACGCAAACGTCGGGCAACTTTAGTCACCATCAATCCCATCAATGGTGCAACGGATAAAAATAACAGGGTGAGTTTCCAATCCAGATAAAAAAGCCAGCCTAACAACCCAATTACCGTTGCGCCTTCGCGAATTCCTTTTTTGAGCGCGTCGGTTGCCGCTACGGTGACTCCATTGATGTTGTAGGTGATAAGCGAAATCAAATGGCCGCTCGGATTTTCGTCAAACGCGCT
>DATIGS010000070.1:0-11254 GCA_035481425.1 Cellvibrio sp.
TCTTCACGCAGTGCTTTACAGGCTTGGGCGCCAGAGTAGTCGAACTCACAGGCTTGGCCGATAACAATCGGGCCAGCGCCGAGAATCAAAATACTGTTTATGTCGGTACGTTTTGGCATGTCGGCTCCGATTAAGACTTGCGGGCTTGCATCAATTCAATAAAGTGGTCAAACAGGGTATCGGCTTCGTGCGGGCCCGGGCTCGCTTCAGGGTGACCCTGGAAGCTGAAGGCTGGCTTATCAGTGCGATGGATACCTTGCAGCGAACCGTCAAACAGCGACTTGTGCGTCGCGCGCAGGTTTGCAGGCAAGCTGCTCTCTTCCACCGCAAAACCGTGGTTTTGCGCGGTGATCAATACGCGTTTGTTGTCGAGGTTTTGTACCGGATGGTTGCCACCGTGATGGCCAAATTTCATTTTGATGGTCTTGGCACCAGATGCCAGCGCCAGCAGCTGGTGACCGAGGCAAATACCGAATACCGGCACGTCGGTTTCCAAAATATCTTTGATCGCTTCAATGGCGTAGGTGCATGGCTCAGGGTCGCCAGGGCCATTGGAGAGGAACACGCCGTCCGGATTCAACGCCAGCACTTCGGCGGCAGTCGTTTTGGCCGGAACTACCGTCAGGTCGCAACCGCGATCCGCCAGCATACGCAGGATGTTGCGTTTTACACCATAGTCGTAAGCGACCACTTTGAATGGCTTGTTACCATCCAGAACCTTGTGACCTTCACCCAGGCTCCAGCTGCTTTCATTCCATTGGTAAGTTTTGCTAACGGTAACTTCCTTCGCCAAGTCCAGGCCTTTCAAACCGCCGAATGCTTTTGCTGCTGCAAGCGCTTTAGCTTCATCAATGTCATCACCCGCCATCAGGCAGCCATTTTGCGCACCTTTGTCACGCAGCAAGCGGGTCAGGCGACGGGTATCAATATCGGCAATACCTATCACGTTGCGCGCTTTCAGATAATCAGAAAGGTTTTCCTGGTTACGGAAGTTGCTCGCCAGCAGCGGCAAGTCGCGAATAACCAAGCCGGTCGCCCAAATGCGCTCGCATTCTTCGTCTTCGGTATTGGTTCCGGTATTTCCGATATGGGGATAAGTGAGGGTAACGATTTGCTGGGCGTAGGATGGATCGGTAAGGATTTCCTGGTAACCGGTGATCGCAGTGTTGAACACCACTTCACCAACAGATAAACCCTCGGCACCAATAGCGGTACCACGAAACACACTACCATCGGCAAGGACCAGAATGGCCTTCTTCGGGGCAGGAAGGGATTCCTGAGTAGTCAAAACAACCTCCTGGGCTGGCTGGGTTTTGGCTTGAATGCGGCTAGCGGCCAAACGTCTGTAGGTCAGACCTTGTCTTTCTATTCGACTTTATAGGAGCCACCCGGTTCGAATTCACTTTCTTTGGGCTCAACAAATCAGTCGCATTGTTCCTGTTAGGGGTAATCAGCGCGATAAGTCGTTGTATATAAAGGCAAATTTAATCTGACAACAAAACGTTTGGTTGTAAAAAAGCGAGATGAAACCCAAATCTCATCTCGCCTTTTTATGTTCTTGTGCGAACCATTTTGTATTTTTCTGCTGCCGGTTTTTGGCACGGCGCAATCTGGCTGCGAATTCTACGGGACTGATGCTTTGCTGTCCACGGGAATCTGCCCTGATTCGGTTCAGAATCAGCTTTTACGAAATACTTTCCCCAGCAATGTAACCACTATCAACACCAAGGCGCCAATGATCACCCCGGCAACACCATTAAGTATGGCGGAAGTCAGCCAACCAACAGGTTCAGTCACGCCCGCAACACCTTCAATCCAATGATGGAGAAGCGGGGTGTTGTGGGTCACTATTCCACCGCCCACCATAAACATGGCAGCAGTGCCGAGTACCGATAAAAACTTCATCAACTTGGGCGCCGCGGCGAGCAGGATACCGCCGAAAAACTGTGCCATCGCACCCGACTTTTTACACAGGTGCGCCCCCATATCGTCCAGCTTGACGATCAGGGCCACAAAACCATAAACACCAACCGTCATGAGCACGGCGATGCTCACCACCACAGCTGCCTGCTTGGTAAAGGTGGCGGCTGCCACTGTCCCCAAGGCGATAACGATAATTTCCGCCGAGAGGATAAAGTCGGTGCGCACTGCACCTTTGATCTTTTCTTTTTCAAACGCGACCAAATCCACATCCGGATTAGCCACTGCCTCAATCAACTCTTGCTGCTGTTGCGCCACTTCCTGCTTGGAGTGCAGGAATTTGTGCGCGAGTTTTTCAAACCCTTCAAAGCATAGATAGGCGCCGCCAATCATTAAAAGCGGCACTATTAGCCAGGGAACGAAGGCGCTGATAAGCAGCGCCGCGGGAACCAGTATGGCTTTATTAAGTGCCGAGCCTTTAGCTACGGCCCATACCACCGGCAGTTCACGCTCTGCGCGAATCCCCTGTACTTGCTGAGCATTGAGCGCCAGATCATCGCCCAGAACGCCAGCGGTTTTTTTGGCCGCTACCTTGGTCATTACCGCCACGTCGTCCAACACGGTGGCGATATCGTCAAGCAACATTAATAAGCTGGAACCTGCCATGATTCGATTTCCTTGCGACTGTTTGTGAATCGATAATTAACGTAATCCGAGTACATCCTGCATATCAAACAGGCCAGTTTTTTGCTGTTGCAGCCAAATCGCAGCACGCACCGCACCATTTGAAAATGCCAGGCGACTGGAGGCTTTGTGGGTGATTTCGACGCGCTCACCATCAGCCATAAACATCACTGTGTGATCACCCACTACGTCGCCACCACGCACTGTGGCAAAACCGATGGTGTCGCGCGGGCGCGGACCAATTTGACCTTCGCGGCCGTATACCGCCACCTTGTCCAAATCGCGCTCCAATGCATTCGCCAATACTTCGCCCATGCGCACAGCAGTGCCGGAGGGTGAATCGACTTTATGGCGATGATGCGCTTCGTATACTTCAACATCGTAATCATCGCCCAACACCCGCGCGGCCAAATCCAGCAATTTAAAGCACAGGTTTACGCCGGTAGAAAAATTCGCTGAGAGCAATAAAGGAATCTGGTTTTGATAGCTCAACAACTCCGCTTTCTCGGCAGCGTTGAAACCGGTAGTGCCAATTACGATGGGTTTATTGTGGGCGGCACAGAGTTTTACGTTTTCCAAGGTTGCCGCAGGTGAACTGAAATCAATCAGTACATCAAATTGGTCTATCACCTCCGCAAGGCTACCTGCCAATTGCACACCCAATTTACCGACATTGCCCAGCTCGCCCGCATCAGCCCCGATTAATGAGCTGCCAGGGCGAACAATCGCTGCGCCTAACGAGGTTTCCGGATTTTTATGGGCGGACTCAATCAACGCCTTTCCCATACGACCAGCGGCGCCGGCGATTGCAATACGTGTCATTCTCTTGGCCTCAAGACTAAAGGGATCTCACAATCGAGAGATCTCTGAAATAAAATTTTTCAAAAAAAATTGGAAGTTTATTCGTCGTCTTCCGCGTTAAATAAATGCCCAAGCTTGCCCTTTTTGGTTTCAAGATACTTGGCATTGTGGGGGTTGCGCCCGGTTTGATGCGGCATACGCTCTACCACGTTGATACCCATATCCTGCAAGGCTTTTACTTTGCGCGGATTATTGGTCAGCAACTTCAACGCTTTGATGTTTAAATGTTCCAGCATAGGTTTGAGGATTGAGTAGTCACGCATGTCTGCGCCAAACCCTAATTGCTCATTGGCTTCAACTGTATCAGCACCCTGGTCTTGCAGGTGGTAGGCTTTGATTTTGTTGAGCAACCCAATACCACGACCTTCCTGGCGCAAATAAAAAATCACCCCGCGCCCGGCGAGTGCAATTTTATGCATAGCTGCTTGCAGCTGCGGACCACAATCGCAACGCATGCTAAACAGTGCATCACCCGTTAAACACTCTGAGTGAATACGTGCGAGCAATGGCTCCTCACCACTGAGGTCGCCCATCGTAAGCACAACATGTTCTTTATAATTTTCCTCATCACAAAAACCGTGCATAACAAAAATGCCCCACGGGGTCGGCAGTTTGGATGATTCAACATAGATAACGGTCACAAGAACCTCACAGAAAACGCAATCAGTTGCAGCACTACCAGTGCGTAAATGCCGGCGAGCGTATCATCGATCATGATGCCAAAACCGCCGTGAACTTTTTTATCCAGCCAATTGATTGGCCAGGGCTTTAAAATATCGAAAAACCGAAACAGGAAAAAGCCAAGCAAAATCCATATCCATCCCGATGGAGCCATAAACATGGTAATCCAGAAGCCGACAAATTCGTCCCAGACTATGCCACCGTGGTCATGCACTCCCAGCGCTTTGGATGAACGATCGCACCAGAACACACCTAATGCAAAGGCGACCAATAACCAACTTAAATACAGCGGCCAGGATAAATTTTGTAACAGCAAAAAAAAGGGGATCGCCGCCAACGTACCAAAAGTACCCGGCGCTTTTTTTACTAGGCCGCTACCAAATCCAAATGCAAAGAGATGATTGGGGTTGGCGAGCAATTGTTTAAAGCTAGGCGTCTTAATCATAAAAGCGGCGCGTCAAAAAAACTGATCAGAAATGTTGGTATCCGGTTTTGGACAACTCAAAAGGTTCACCGTCGTACTCGCAAATGACTTTATGGCCAGCAATCATTTCTCCGATCACGGTAGCCTGCAATTTTCCCTGCGCAATTAACATGGCGATATCGGCCATTTTTTCCGGCGGTACAGTAAAACAGAGTTCGTAATCATCACCGCCAGCGAGCGCCCACTCATAGGCTTGGGCATCATTATTCAAGGATTTCACCGCAGCCGATAAGGGCACATTCTCAACATCAATGACGGCGCCCAAATCACTCGCATCACAAATATGTTGCAGGTCTGCCACCAGTCCATCGGAAATATCCAAAGCGCTGCTGGCGAATTCGCGAATCAATGCAGACTCGTGCAAACGAGGTGTAGGGCGATAAAAACGCTTCTGTAAATATTCGCGATGCTCATCAGCAAACACCTCGCGATTCTGGATGGCAGCCAAAGCCGCCGCGCCGTCACCCACAAGATTGGTCACCAATACAAAATCGCCGATATTCGCACCGTCGCGCCGCAGGGTTTGCTGCGGTAGGGCAGCTCCCATCACCTGAATGGTGATCGTCAACGGGCCAGAGGTAGTATCACCCCCAACGAGCGCGATGCCATATTCACGTGCGCATTTAAACAATCCGCGACTAAAACTGCGCAGCCAATCTTCATTGGCTTCAGGCAAAGTCAGTGCCAGCGTAAACCACAATGGATCGGCGCCCATGGCGGCAAGATCGCTCAGGTTAGTGCGCAAGGCGCGCTCGGCAATCAATTCCGGATCGGCATCTGCAGGAAAATGTACGTCGGCAACCAACGTATCTACCGACACAGCCAATTGTTTTCCAGTGGGAATTTGCAGCAGCGCGCAGTCGTCACCTATACCCAGCAACACCCCTTCGGCAGGCTGTTCGGCTTGCTCGCGCTGGAAAAATTGCTGGATCAATTGGAATTCGCTGGGCACAGTTTTGTCGTTTACAGATCGTTTTATGAAGGGCTCTGTCGCTGTGGAAGAGACGGTAAAAGGCGATCAATGATCGCCCGAGAATTAACGGCTTTTACGCTCGGCGTTGACTTCCGGTGCCCGCAACACAACTGCAGACTTATCCAATACGCCGTTGATAAATTTGTGGCTGTCTTCCGCACCGAATTTTTTCGCCAACGAGACAGCTTCGTTAATCACGACTTTATAAGGAACATCAATTCGGAATTTGAATTCGTAGTTCGCAAGGCGCAACAAGGCGCGCGTAATTGCATCCAACTCTTCCAGCGAACGATCAACCAAAAAGGGTTGGTACACCGCATCAATATCGCTTAAATGCTCAGGTACGCCGTGGAGAATATCGTGGAAATATTCCACATCCACTTTGCTCATGTCGTTGTCAGTGCGAAATTCTGCTTCAATGGAGTTGAGCGAGTTGCCGGTCATCTGCCATTGATACAGCGCTTGCATCGCGTAGTGACGAGCCATACGGCGGGTTGCAGCGGTATGGCCTTTTTGCACGGATGAGCTGGCTTTTTCGGTTTGATCCAAAGGGCCAGCTTGACCTGATGAAGTAGTCATGAACAATTACCTGATAAAAACGTGAATGCCTGCAGGTGCAGGCATGAAATAAAAAACTATATAAAAACAATGACAGCCGAAAGCTGATTAAATTTTGTTAAACAAGGAAACCATTTCCAATGCAGTGGAAGCAGCCTCAACACCTTTGTTGCCCGCTTTGGTGCCAGAGCGTTCAATCGCCTGCTCGATGGAATCCACCGTCAATACACCGAAAGTAACCGGAACACCGTATTGCAAAGACACCTGCGCCAAACCTTTGGTGCACTCGCCAGCAACATAATCAAAATGTGGTGTCCCGCCGCGGATTACGGCACCCAAGGCGATAATTGCATCGAATTCTTTTTTGGCGGCAATTTTTTGCGCGGTCAGCGGGAATTCAAATGCGCCCGGTGCGTAATAAATGGTGATGTTTTCATCTTTAATGCCGTGGCGACGCAAAGTATCCAATGCGCCGTCTTTCAGGCTCTCCACCACAAAACTATTCCAACGGCTGACGATCAATGCGTACTTGCCTGCGGATGCGGAAAAATCACCTTCAATTACTTTGATATTGCTCATGCTTCTTTCTCTTTTCCAATTTAAATGCCGCTAATTTTTCATTGCCTTCAGGTAATTTTTAATCACCTTCCGGGCACACGTATTCGACAACTTCCAAATCAAAACCCGAGAGGGCCGAGTAGCGCATAGGGGCTGACATAACACGCATTTTGCGCACCCCCAGATCGCGCAGGATTTGCGAGCCGGTGCCGACTTGTTTGTACAACACTTCCGAACTGCGACGCATTTGTTTGCCGGAGATCAGCCAGTCGATGCTGTCTTCCACTTCTTTGGTCGACTCATCGTGGCAAATCAGCAGCACTACACCCTTACCCTCTTCGCTGACTTTGCGCAGCGCATCCTGATAGGTCCAGCTTTTGCCACCAGCGACAGAAGTGCGCTTCAAGCTGAGCACATCGCGCGCTATATCCATCACATGTACGCGAACCAGGGTTGGCTCCGCGTTGATTTCGCCCTTGGTCATTACAAAATGCAGGTCGCCGCGCGCCAGGTCGCGATAGGTGTGCAGTTCAAATTCTCCGTAGAGCGTCTCCACTTTGCGGGTATTGATGCAGGCGACAGTTTTCTCTTTGGTGGCGCGATAATGGATCAGGTCGGCAATGGTACCGATTTTCAGCCCGTGCTGCTCGGCAAATCGCTCAAGGTCTGCCCGGCGCGCCATGGTTCCGTCCGGGTTCATCACCTCCACAATCACCGATGCCGGCTCAAAGCCGGCCAGGCGCGCTAGGTCACAACCCGCTTCGGTATGACCTGCGCGACTCATGACACCGCCCGGCTGGGACATCAATGGGAAGATATGGCCGGGCTGGACTATATCGCTTGGTTGGGCATTGGCTTTTACTGCGGCGCGCACAGTCAGCGCGCGATCTGCCGCCGAAATACCGGTGCTCACGCCTTCGGCAGCTTCTATCGAGAGGGTGAAGTTGGTGGTGTGCTGCGACTTGTTGTCACTCACCATGAGCGGCAAATCCAGTTGTTTGCAGCGCTCGGGCGACAAGGTCAGGCAGATCAGGCCGCGCGCATAGGTCGCCATAAAATTGATGTCTTCCGGGCGCACCTGCTCGGCCACCATAATCAGGTCACCTTCATTTTCACGGTCTTCATCATCCATCAGGATGACCATCTTGCCGTGGCGCAGGTCTTCGATCAGTTCTTCAATGGTATTGAGTTGCATGCTTCAGTCTCAAAAACGAATTGGGGCCCAATGCCGATAAGCCTTTCATTTACACAAACGCTGCTTTTACATAATCACTGCTTTGGCAGTTACTGTTGTTTTACATAAAACCATTTTTTGCCAGGAATTCCAGGGTAATCCCCTGCCCCTGGCTTTCAGCGGCTTTATCACCGAGCATCAAGCGCTCCAGGTAACGCGCCAGTACATCCACTTCCAGGTTGAGGCGAGTGCCGGCTTTGTAGCTCTCCATAATGGTCTTTTGCAGGGTGTGGGGGACAATGTTCAGCTCGAACTCTGCACCATCCACTTTATTAACCGTAAGACTAGTACCATCCACGGTAATTGACCCCTTATGGGCGATATATTTGGCTAATTCTTTCGGCGCCCGGATACGGAAGCGTTCGGAGCGGGCATCCGGGTGGCGGCTCACAACCTCGCCCACACCATCCACATGGCCACTGACGATATGGCCACCGAGGCGGGTCTGCGGGGTCAGTGCTTTTTCAAGATTAACGCGCTGGCCGGTTTTCCACGTGGGCAAGCTGGTGTTATCGAGCGTTTCACGCGAGACATCCGCCCAATAGCCATCGCCCGGCAGTTCTACTACGGTCAGGCAGACGCCATTGGTCGCAATGGAATCCCCCAGGCGCACATCGCCCAAATCCAGGTTATTGGTTTTGATGCGCAAACGCAGATCGCCATTTTTAGGTTGCAGGGCGACCACTTCGCCGATGGCTTCGATAATCCCGGTAAACATAGTCTTGCCTCAGGCGCTTACACGCGTTTATACGATGATGCTATTGGGCTGGCTGGGCGCGTCCACGCGGATGCCCAGATCGATCACTTTGGTTTTGGCCAGGTGATCGTGGATGCAGCGGCGATCGGGGCGGTAGATAAACAGCACATCCGCAAGACGCAGCAAAATGCCAATCACCGGCACCATGCCCATCAACCATTGCGATACATAGCGCTGCAAGATCAGGTTCAACAGCGGCGGCTTTTGGTTATCCATGGTCACGATCGCAATACCGACCAGTCGCTTGCCAATAGTCTGGCCATATTGGTGCAGCAAAAAGCCGTGTAGAACAAAAAACATGACTACCTGGAAAACCACCAGTTTCACTGCCAATTCGGGCGGAATCGCACTTTGTTTTTCAGCGATTTCCATCAACCCCAAGCTGCTGGCGTAGGGGAAAATACAACACATCATGATGACAACATCAATAACCGTTGCCTGAAAACGCTTACCCAAAGAGGCAGTGTTATCCAATTGGGGACCGGATGGCGGGGGTGTATACGGGGAGTTCGATTGGTCGTTGTTCACAAGCAGAAACCTTTACTAACACGATTAATATTCAGTATCGGGCACGGCGGTAATGCGCCAGTCGCGCCCGACTGCGCGAATATCGTTAATTTTAAGCGAGAGTGCGGCAGACATAGTGTCCAGCGGCAGATTAAAAAGTGGTAACGCATTGCTGCCAAGCAGCTTGGGCGCCATATACATAATGATTTCATCGAGCAGGCCGCGCCGCAGAAAACTGCCCGACAGCGTTGCACCCGCCTCCACCAACACTTCATTGCAGTGGCGCCGGGCGAGTTCAAGCAGCAGCGCTTGCAGGTCGATACGACCATCTTTGGCGGGCAAGGCAATCATTTCGACAAAATCCGGCCAACCGCTAAGTTGTTCTTCATCGACCTGACCGTTGTGTACGAGCAATATGGGGGTCGCCTGCTTAAACATCAATGCAGTGCGCGGGGTGCGCAACTGCGAATCAAGGATAACCCGCAGCGGCTGTTTGGCAGCGGCGGCTTCGGCATTGGGTAAACCCAACTCATCCACCCGCACCGTTAACGAAGCATTGTCCTGCAAGATGGAATCGACACCCGCGATAATCGCGCAAGAGCGGGCACGTAAACGCTGGACGTCGGCACGCGCTTTGGGGCCGGTAATCCACTTGCTTTCACCCGATGCCATGGCCGTGCGGCCATCGATACTCATCGCCATTTTGCAGCGCACATAAGGGCGCTTGCGTTCCATGCGCCGGATAAAGCCGGGATTGAGCGCACGCGCATCGTTTTCCAATACCGGGCCGTCCACCTGGATACCTGCGGCGCGCACCATGGCGATGCCATTGCCCGATACCAGCGGATTCGGGTCTTCCATCGCATACACCAGGCGCGCTATGCCAGCCTCAATCAGGGCTTGCGAACATGGGCCGGTTTTACCCGTGTGACTACAGGGTTCAAGGCTGACATACGCGGTAGCGCCACGCGCATTGTCGCCCGCTGCACGCAATGCATTGACTTCAGCGTGAGCTTCACCGGCGCGTTCATGCCAACCCTCGGCAATGATCCGGCCCTCTTTCACCAATACACAGCCCACCCGGGGGTTAGGCATGGTGGTATAGAGGCCGCGTTCCGCCAAGCGAAACGCATGCGCCATAAATTCAAAATCAACCGCAGTAATAGTCATTGGGGGGAATCTGTTGTTTTCAGCTGCCTTTCGTCGTTCAGGCTGCCGTTACTGTTCGGGCTGTTGCTCCAGACGATCGATCTCCTGGCGGAACTCGTTCAGGTCTTTAAAGCGACGGTACACGGAAGCGAAACGCACATAGGCGACTTCATCGAGCTTTTTCAATTGCTCCATCACCTTTTCGCCCACCATCAGGGCTTTCACCTCGCGCTCACCGGTCGCCTGCAGAAAGTGTTTGATATGGTTAATTGCAGATTCAATCGCTTCAATGCTCACCGGGCGCTTTTCCAGCGCGCGCAGCAAACCAGCGCGGAGTTTGTTTTCATCGAAAGGTTCGCGGGTACCGTTTTGTTTAATGATGCGCGGCATCACCAATTCTGCAACTTCAAAGGTCGTAAAACGTTCATGACAGGATAAACACTCACGGCGACGGCGAACCTGATCGCCCTCTGCCACCAGACGTGAATCGATTACCTTGGTATCTTCCGCGCTACAAAACGGACAGTGCATGATCAGCAGCCCCAGCGATGGTTAAAGTGGGCGCATACTAGCACAAAATATCGGGGATTCGCCCTTGCTGGATCAGGCCGTCCTGCGCCAAATCACTAGCGATATCCACACAAACAAAACTGAAAATACCAAGCCAATAAAATGATTGCGCGCCACGCCGACCTCGATCACTGCTTCATTCGGGTTCGCCGGATTAACGTAGACTCGTACCCTCTGCCCCTTTTTCAAGGTCGTTTGCGGACGACTAATGCCGAAGCCTATCTCGGTGCCCTGATATTTATTCCCATTCACTTCATAGCTGTATTCCAGCCAGGCACCGCCAAAATAGTTCAGACCCCGACTCAGCTCGCGGGTGAC
>DATIGS010000071.1:0-23989 GCA_035481425.1 Cellvibrio sp.
GGCGATTTATATTACTGAAGAAGGCGAATTAAATCGTCGTCAGTGTGCCAAGTCACCGAGGTTGACACCGTGTATTTTTGAACATGTTTATTTTGCGCGTCCGGATTCTATTATGGATGGAATTTCGGTTTATAAAGCACGCCTGCGTCAAGGTGAAAAGTTGGCAGAAAAAATTCTGCGGGAGCGCCCTGATCACGATATTGATGTAGTCATTCCAATTCCTGACACCAGTCGTGTAGCTGGCCAGGCATTGGCACAAAAGTTGGGCGTAAAATTCCGCGAAGGCTTGGTGAAGAATCGCTATATCGGCCGCACATTTATTATGCCCGGCCAGCAACAGCGCAAAAAATCGGTGCGTCAAAAATTGAATCCAATCGAATTGGAATTCAGGGACAAAGTTGTGTTGTTGGTGGACGACTCAATCGTGCGCGGTACGACTTGCCAGCAAATTATTCAAATGGTGCGCGATGTAGGCGCTAAAAAAGTGTACTTCGCTTCAGCAGCGCCAGCGGTGAAATACCCGAATGTGTATGGAATCGATATGCCGACTACCGCTGAACTGATTGCACATGGCCGCAGTGACGAAGAAGTATGTAGAGAAATTGGTGCAGATTGGCTGGTATATCAGGATCTGGATGATTTGATTGCCGCTTCTGCTGAAGGGAACAGCAACGTGACCGAGTTCGATTGCGCTGTGTTTAATGGTGAATATTGTGCGGGCGATGTAACTGCAGAATATTTGGAGAAAGTGGCTGCTGCACGTAATGACAGTGCAAAATCCGGCAAAAAATCGGTTAAACAAATGGAGCTGCCAATCGGTTTGCACAATGGCGCTGCGCGCGGTTAATGAGTCAGAAAAATTATCGGGTTTACATGATATGGACAATTTTGAAGAGCATTTAACCGAAGATCCTCTTTTCGGTGCGGCATTGGATACGCTTGCAATTCGTGCGGGGCAATCGCGCTCTCATGAGGGTGAACACAGCGAAGCGCTGTTTCTTACTTCAAGCTATGTATTTGCGAGCGCACAAGAAGCAGCAGACCGTTTTGCCGGTAATCAGCTTGGCAATGTTTACTCTCGCTATACCAATCCTACTGTGCGGATGTTTGAAGAGCGCATCGCGGCGCTCGAAGGTGCGGAAGCCGCTGTTGGAACCTCGTCAGGTATGGCGGCGATTTTGTCGACTTGCATTGCGCTGTTGAAGTCTGGCGATCACATTTTATGTTCGCGCAGTGTGTTTGGAACAACGACGGTACTCTTCACAAAATATCTGCAAAAATTTGGTGTGACTGCGACTTTTGTTAATCCGACCGATTTTGCCCAATGGGAGGCCGGGTTCACTGCCGATACCAAATTGGTATTTGTGGAAACACCATCCAATCCTTTGTGCGACGTTATTGACATCCAACGCCTTGCTGATTTAACTCATGCGCGCGGTGCGCTATTGGCTGTCGATAATTGTTTCTGCACACCCGCATTGCAAAAGCCTCTGCAATTTGGTGCGGATTTAATTATCCACTCAGCTACCAAGTACATTGATGGTCAAGGCCGTTGCCTTGGCGGTGTTGTTGCCGGCGCAAAAAAATATGTGGATGAAGTGCTCGGCTTTATTCGTAGTGCTGGTCCCAGCCTCAGTCCATTCAACGCGTGGGTATTCCTGAAAGGACTCGAAACATTGCGGCTGCGGATGGAGGCTCACTCGCGCAATGCATTGGAATTGGCGCAGTGGCTGAATGCTCATCCCAATGTGGAAAAGGTATTTTATGCTGGCTTGCCAGGTCACCAAGGTCATGAGCTGGCGGCAAAACAGCAATCAGCGTTTGGTGGTGTGTTATCGTTCCGTGTAAAAGGTGGTCGAGATGAAGCTTGGAAGGTGATAGATGAAACGCGCATCATGTCGCTGACGGCTAATTTGGGTGATACCAAAACAACTATTGTGCATCCTGCGACTACGACGCATGGTCGTTTATCGCCTGAGCAAAAGGCGGATGCTGGTATTACCGAAAATCTGATTCGTGTTGCTGTTGGATTGGAAGATATTGGCGATTTAAAAGCCGATCTTGCTCGTGGTTTAGGCAATTATTAAGGGATTGTGAGGGCAGGGTGCAAAAAAGTGTATTCGGGTCTTGTCCTTGCGAATTCCACTTGGTAAAGTGCGCGCCCTGTCACCCGAAAGGGTAAACATTTTAGGACTATAGCTCAGTTGGTTAGAGCACCACCTTGACATGGTGGGGGTCAGCAGTTCGAGTCTGCTTAGTCCTACCAAATTTTGAAAAAGCCGCTTAATAGCGGCTTTTTTTATGTCCACAGTTTTATGTCTGCAGATATTCGCGCGTTGTCAGCTCGATGGGTATAACTGCCCTGATTAAAAATCACTCCGGAAATTTGTAGTTTTGGCAAGAAAATCCTAATTTTTTACAATATCTCCGCGTGTAAGTTTCAATTGTTATCCCATCCTGGCAGGCTGTTGTGTGGTTTCCTGATAGTCCCCGGTTATTTCTTTAATGACTTGTTGCACCTTTGCCGTTTCTTGTTCGGTGTAAGTTTCAACAATCAATACCTGTTGGCCGGTTTTAATTGCATCATCCACCAAATCCAAAAAAGGTTTGGTTTTCTTGCTGGCACCAATGGTTGCGCCGAGAAATCCGCCCAGTCCGGCGCCCCAGCCGAGTAAAACCAACGGTGCTACAATCGGGCTTGCCACAAATAGGCTTACATTCGCAGTGAGTAACGCAATTTCAGCGACGATACCCACGCCTGTACCCACTGCTGCACCAGCTGCGCCATCTACCAACACCTCTTTCAATACATGATTACTATCCTCAGCTGGCGGATGGTCCTTGCCGAAATCTTCTGCGCGTATCGCATGAATTTGTGTAGATGGAATTTGCTGCAAGCGCAATTGCTCCACGGCAAGGTCAACTTGGTCTTTGTGCTCAAAAAATCCGGAAACAAAATGTTTGTAAGCGTTCATGATTTTCTCCTTACATAAATAGAAAATTATGTTCCGCAATTAATCAGTGCAATATTTGTGCGAGGGTGCATTGCAAATGCCTGATCGCGGAGAAATTAATTGGCCGGGAAACATTAATTGCGTGAGAAAATAACTACAGGTAGGATATTCGTTTTGTGGATTTTGATGCTACCGGGATAGGCTTGGCATAAACAGACCGTAAAACAGGATGATTAAGAGAAGCACACTATGTCTGCTGTAAAAGAAATTGTATTGACCTTTAGCTGCCAGGATTCCAAAGGGTTGGTGGCGGCTGTTGCTACGTTGTTTGCGACTCTGGGTTTTAATATTAAAGAGTCCTCCCAATTTGAAGATGTACAAAGTAACCGCTTTTTTATGCGCACAGTATTTGAGTGCCCAACTGGTTATAACCTCGGGCAAATTCGCTCGTTATTTAAGCCGCTTGGTGAACAGTTTCAAATGGATTGGGATATTTTCGACAGCGCAAGTAAACCGCGTGTGTTAATTGCAGTGTCCCAGTGGGGGCATTGTTTAAATGCCCTACTAAACAGTTGGAAAAATGGCTCGCTACCGATTGATATTGTAGGTGTGGTATCCAACCATAATGTGATGCGGGATTTAACAGAGTGGTACGAATTGCCGTTTCACTATTTACCAATTACTGCTGATACCAAACCACAACAAGAATCCCAGCTGTGGCAGTTGATGCAAGATTTGCAAGCCGATTTTTTAGTGCTCGCGCGTTACATGCAAATCCTGTCTGATGATTTATGTAAAAAACTGAATGGCCGCGCGATTAATATTCATCACTCATTTTTGCCAGGATTCAAAGGTGCCAAGCCATATCACCAAGCGTTTGATCGCGGTGTCAAATTGATTGGCGCAACCGCGCATTTTGTTACGGCAGATCTGGATGAAGGCCCGATTATTGAGCAATCAGTTGAGCGTGTGTCACACGTGAACTCGCCGGATGAGATGGCTGAAATTGGACGCGATATTGAAGCGGTAGTATTAAACCGAGCGGTGCGTTGGCATGCTGAGCATCGTGTGCTGTTAAATGGCAGCAAAACAGTAGTATTCTCGCGCTAATTAGTACGATCTTTTTATCGTTGTAATAAGTAACTCTATAAAAAACGCGACCTTAACTTTTAAGGTCGCGTTTTTTATGCGTTAGAAATGCTTTATCAGGAACTATTGTTGCGTTGCTTTTTTCGCTGATGCAGCCAACGCTAGCAATCCCAGGGCAATCACCACAAAAGAGATGTTCAAGCTGCTTATTTCTGCAATAAAGCCAATTACGGCTGGCCCCGCTAATAAACCTGCATAACCCATACTGACCACCGCAGAAATTGCCAGGCTCATTGGCATGGAATTTTGATTGCCTGCAGCGGTAAACAATACCGGCACTATGTTGGATGCTCCTGCTCCAATCAAAGTAAAACCAATAAAAGCAGCGGCGTTGAAGGGAATAAAAACGATGATTAAAAAACCGCTTGCAGCAAGGATTCCGCCCCAGAGTACAACACGAGTGCCACCCAAGACATTTACAATTTTATCGCCGGTGAAGCGGCCGATTGTCATGGCAACTGAAAAGCAAGCGAATCCTAAACCAGCATAAGCTGCATCTATTCCGCGGAGGCTGTTGAGGAACACTGCGCCCCAATCCAACACCGCGCCTTCTGCAAGGAAAGCGATAAAGCACAGGCTACCCAATAGTAAAACTTTGCCGCGCGGCAATACAAAAAAAGGTGTGTGTTCGTCGTTGTTTGCATCGACATTTGTTTTCGGTAACAAATCTTTTGCACAGTAAGCCAGCATCAGCAATAACACCAGGGCGAGGCTCAATATCGCGTAAAAAGGTGATAAACCTAGCCACAGGAGTGCGCTCATTACTACGGCGCCAAATATCCCGCCCAGGCTATAAAAGCCGTGGAATCCTGACATCATTGCGCGGCCGCTGGCTTTTTCGACGACGACTGCTTGCATGTTCATCGCAACGTCGGTAACTCCAAGCATCATGCCGAATAACAATAAATTTAAAGCCATTCCGGGAATTCCCGGCGAGATGGAAAGACACACCAGGCTAATGCACATTAACAGCAATGCAGTTGTGATCACGCGGCGATAGCCATAGCGATTTACCAACATAGCAGTGGCAGGCATCGCGCTTAAGGAGCCAAGGCCAAAGCAGAGAATCAACAAGCCGAGTGTTGATTCGCCAATTGCCAGGCGTTCCTTAACAAACGGAATAAGTGGCGCCCACGCCGACATGGCGAGTCCAGTGATTAAAAAAGCAAAACGGGTGGACATCTGTTGCTTGAACGCAGAAGAGTTTGTAGCAGACATAAAAGATAAGTTTCGATAGCTATTGGATGTGGTAGGCAATATTGACCGTGTTATCTGGCAAACCCGGTGCGCTAAAAGGGAAGAAGGTGCTTACAGACACAGGCACTATATAAACGCAGGCACTATACCTATCAAGCAGCACCAGGGTTAGTGATGATTTGTAAAGTGATGATTATGGATTGATGATTTATAAAACGTGGATAGATTCGTCTACTAGGCTTGATGTAGTCTGACTCTGTAGTGGTCAAGTTGGTTCGCGACTTATGAGGTAAAGAAAAGGAGTAGTTCCATGTGTTTGATTGCACGATTCTTATATAGCTTTATTGCAGCGGAATTAAGTTTTCATACTCTCGTCGGCTCAGATTCAAAATCGGTATTCGCTGCTCTACAACTCCATGCAGCGGGGATACAACAATGACCCTGCTGCAAATATTCACCTCGCTGGTTCCCATTCTTTCTGTTCTCCTGTTTTTGGTGTTAATGCGTCTGCCAGCCACCCGCGCCATGCCGTTGAGTTTATTGGTGACGGCTGTAGTGGCATTTTGGGTGTGGCAAGTTCCCGGTGTGCAGTTGGCCGCGTCAATTCTGGAAGGGTGGATTATCACCTTCACCATTCTGGTCATCGTGTTCGGCGCCATTATGTTGCTAAACACGTTGAAGGCTGCCGGTGCCTTGGCGGTGATCAGTGCGGGGTTTTCCGGTGTTTCGCGCGATCATCGTGTGCAGGTGATTATTATCGCCTGGCTGTTCGGGGGATTTTTGGAGGGCGCCAGTGGATTTGGAACACCCGCGGCCATAGGTGCGCCTCTGCTGGTGGCATTGGGGTTCCCGCCTATGGCTGCAGTGGTCATGGCGCTAATCGGCGATAGTACGTCGGTGTCGTATGGGGCGATAGGTACGCCGGTCATTGTGGGATTGGGGGAGGGGATCTCCGACCTAAGCGCAGAGGAGTTGCGGTCGATTGCAGTCACCGCCAGCACTATAGACCTACTCATCGCCAGCTTCTTGCCAGTGCTGATGCTGGCATTGTTGACGCGTTTTTTTGGCGCAAATCGATCCTGGCGTGAGGGCCTGGCGATTTGGCCTTTTGCCCTGTTCAGCGGGTTGGCATTTACGCTACCAGCCTATTTGGTTGCGCGTTTTATCGGTTTGGAATTTCCCAGTATTCTCGGTGCGCTGGTCGGTTTGGGATTGGTTGTGACAGTGGCCCGGCGTGGCTGGTTATTGCCTGAAAATCCATGGCGTTTACCTGTGCTGGAAGGGAGTACTGCTGATACCGGATTGCCGCTATCTTCACCGAAAGCGACTCCTGCCAACGCAACTACGTCCAAAGCAACTACATCCAAAGCAGCTACGTCCAAAGCGCCCATGAGTTTGTTGAGTGCCTGGTTACCCTATTTGGTCGTCGCCGGTTTGTTGATCCTGACCCGCATCGACAGCTTGCCATTTAAAGCTCTTCTGCAATCTGTGTCGGTGGATTTCAAACATCTCTTGGGCACGAATATTTCCACCAGTGTTGCGCCTTTGTACCTTCCCGGAACCTTGTTTGTTTTAGTGGCGATGTTGGTTGCGGTGTTTTATCGCTTGTCGGCGGCGGATACTGCGGCAGTATGGCGTGAATCCGTCGGTCGCCTGATCCCCACGGCGATCGCGCTGGGAGCCTCGGTACCTATGGTGCGGATATTCATAAACTCCGGCGTAAACAGCGCAGGGCTTGATTCAATGCCTGCTGCCTTGGGGGAATTGGCAGCAGCGACCTTTGCCCACAGCTGGCCGGTGTTTTCCCCGTTTATCGGCGCATTAGGCAGTTTCGTGGCAGGTTCATCGACCTTTTCCAACATGATGTTTGCCAGCCTGCAGCAGGATGCGGCGCTTGCCAGTGATTTATCACCGCGCGTGATCCTCGCCCTGCAGATGATCGGCTCCAATGCCGGCAATATGATCTGCGTAATGAACGTAGTGGCTGCCGCCTCAGTCGTTAAGCTTACGGGCAAGGAAGGCGAAGTCATCCGCCTGACCTTCCTGCCCGCACTGCTGTATTGCCTTGGGGCAGGGTTGGTGGGGTGGGGGCTAATCCGCTTTTCAGTTTGGTAACGGATTAGCCCGATTGGTTTCTGCTTTCTATCAAGACTGCCAGCAGATCAGAGGATTTTCGGCGGGGACAAAGGCGTGTTGATGGTATGGAATGGCGCGAACGCTAAAGTCACTGCTTGGTCGGTCTTTTGGTAACAGGCCGCTGTAGTGATAGGCGTTGGCGATACCCGCGCGGACGAGTTGTAGGGGGATTCGCTGGGCTGGAAATGCGCTCGTGGCATCGGCGATGGCTTCTACCACGATGGTTTCCGGGTTTATCGCGCCCAAGTGGATATTCACTTCCAGCTGTGCGCCCTGCGGGGTTTGGTTCAGGCTTTGCTCTCCAATATGGATTTCATGCCAGTGCTGGTGCAAGTGCCGCGTCCATTGGTTGAGTGTGTGGTTGAGGTTGGAGTTGCCGGTATTGCGCGCTGCAAATGCCTTGGCCAAAGGTTGGTAATGATGATCCAGATATTCCTGCATCATGCGATTGCTACTGAACCTCGGGGTTAAGTGCACCATGCTATTGCGCATTTGTTGGATCCATTCCCTCGGTAATCCCTCGCTATCGCGGTTGTAAAAGCGGGGGATGACTTCATCCTCAAGCAATTGATAGAGCTGCATTGCATCAGCATGATCCTGCTCGGGGTCGTGCTCTTGCCCATCACCCAAGCCCCACCCAAATTGCGGTTCATAAGCCTCTGCCCACCAGCCATCCAGCGTGGATAAATTTAACCCGCCGTTGACCAGCGTTTTCATGCCGCTGGTGCCGCTCGCCTCCCAAGGGCGACGGGGAGTGTTCAGCCAGAGGTCCACGCCTTGGATTAGATGCTGGGCGAGGGTGATGTCGTAATCCTCCAAAAACACCAGGTGGGCTGCCAGTTCGGGGCGCTGGAGGAATTGTTGCCAGCCTTGCAACTTGCCTTTGCCGATGGAATCGGCCGGGTGCGCTTTGCCTGCTATCAAAAATTGCACCGGATATTTGGTGTTACTCAGGATGCGCATCAAACGCTCAGGGTCGTGCAGGAGTAAAGCGGGGCGTTTGTATTCGGCAAAGCGACGGGCAAAGCCCAGCGTCAGGATATTGGGGTCGAGCGGCATTTCGTTGGGATCGCGGGTATGGACGGGAATTTGCTCGCTGTTGATGCTGGATTCGTGGCGCCACTGGCGGGCGAAGCGCTTGCGGGCGTAATCTACCAGGCGTGTGCGACCGGCTGCTGCCATGTCCCAGAGTTGATTGTCGCTCACTTCTTGCAAGGCGGAGGGGCGCAGTTTTGCAAGGTCGCCAAACCAGCAATTCTTGCCGTATACCTGCGTCCAGATAGCTTCTGCCTCGGGCGAGTTCCACGTAGGCACATGCACGCCATTCGTAACATAGGCAACGGGCACATCGCGCTCGGGCCAGCGTGGGAACAGGGATTGGAAAATTCGTTGGCTTACTTTGCCGTGTAACTGGCTTACCGCATTGCTTTGCGCACAGGTACGCATGGCGAGGTAGGCCATGTTGAATTGTTCATTGGTATCGTTGGGGTTGAGGCGGCCGAGCGATAATATTTCTTCCAGCGTGACGCCCAATGCCTCGGCCGGCTCACCTGCATAGCGGCGCAATAAATCTGCCGGGTAGCAGTCAAATCCTGCGGCAACCGGCGTGTGGGTAGTAAACAAATTCCCCGCGCGCGTGGCCCAAAGCCCATGCCAGAAGTCCACTTTATGCTTGGCGCAATAACTACGGATGCGCTCAAGGGTGGCGAAGGCGGCGTGCCCTTCATTTAAATGGCAGACGTCCACATCAAGCTTGAGCTCTTCTACCAGTCGCCAGCCGCAAATCCCCAAGGCGATCTCCTGCACCAGCCGCAGTTCGCTGCCGCCCCCATAAAGTTTGCTGGTGATGCCACGGTCGCGGGGCTGATTGCAGGGGTGATTACTGTCCAATAGATAAAGCGTGATGCGCCCGACTTGCGCAACCCAGATACGAAATTTAACGGTGCGCGATAAAAAGCTGGTTTCTATGTCCATCCAGCTACCGTCGCTATCGCGCAAGGGTTTTAGTGGCAGGCTACCGGGATCGTTGTAGAGATAAGTCTCTTCCTGCCAGCCGTCGGCGTTAAAGCTTTGGCGAAAATAACCTTCCTGATATAGCAATCCGATACCGACCATGGGTACACCAAGATCGCTCGCGGTTTTGATGTAATCGCCGGCGAGCATTCCCAAACCGCCCGCAAATAAGGGCAAGGCATCACACAAGCCAAATTCCATACTGAAATACGCGACCTGACGCAGGGGCGCGTCAGCATAGTGGCGCGCGTACCAGCCAGGGGAGCCCAGATATTGTTCGCGCGCGGTAACCACTTTGTTCAATTCCTGTAAAAACTTGCTATCGCTTGCGAGTGTCTGCAGGGTCTGGTCGCTGGTGAAATGCAACACACTGACGGGATTGCCGGTGTTCTCCCAGATTTCCGGATTGAGTTGTTGCCATAACTGATCGCTGCTGTAATCCCAGCTCCAGTGCAAGTCGTTCGCCAATTCACGCAGTATTTCCAAGCTCTCGGGTAAGGGGCGCTCTATAGACATGATCTATACCTGACAGATTTTGGCCATTTCACCTTGTTCAAAGTGAGTGGCATTGGTGAGTGTGATGTTTGCAATCGCTGTAAGGGCTTCACGGGTAAAAAATGCCTGGTGACCGGTGATGACCACATTGGGGAAGGTGAGAAGACGTGCGAATACATCGTCTTGCAGCAGGCTATTGGATTTGTCTTCAAAAAATAAACTGGCCTCTTCTTCATATACGTCCAATCCGAGGTAGCCAATTTTTTTGCTTTTCAATCCGGCGATGACCGCGCGCGTGTCAATCAATCCACCGCGGCCGGTATTGATCAACATCACCCCGTCTTTCATTTGGGCAATCGAATCGGAATTGACGAGGTGATGGGTATTTTTATTGAGCGGACAATGCAGGGAAATAATATCGGCATTGAGCCAAATATCATCGAGCGAAACATAAGTTACACCGGCGGCCGCGAGTGCAGGGGCGGGTTGTGGATCGTACGCAATGACTTCACAACCGACGCCCCGCATCAATTTCGCAAACACCTGGCCGATGGTTCCGGTGCCAATCACTGCCACCGTTTTATTGACTAAATCAAAACCGAGTAAACCGTTTAACGAGTAATCATTTTCGCGCACGCGGTAATGTGCGCGATGCAAATTGCGATTGAGCATGAGGATTAAACCCAATGCATGTTCCGCAACGGCGTGGGGCGAATACTCTGCAACTCTTGCAACGACGATTCCAGCATTTTTTGCGGCAGCCAAATCAACATTATTAAAACCGGCGCAGCGCAATGCGATCAGTTTTATACCTTGCTCCGCTAAATTCTGTAAAACAGTGGCATCCAATTTGTCGTTCACAAAACAGCAAACGGCATCGCAACCCTGTGCAAGTACGCAAGAGTTGCTGCTGAGTTGGGCTTCATGGAATTCAAGTTGGTGTGGCTTTTCGAGACAATCATTGGCGCGGGACAAGAAAACGCGGTCGTAAGGCTTGGTGCTGAATACAGCAATTCGCATGGCTAGCTCCTTTTTTACCAAGTGGGACATATTACGAACAGGGCGGATATGCCAAGTAAAACAGCCTTTGTAGTACAGCCTGTGTAGTGTAGATGTTTATGGCATTTACACTGGAGAAAAACCAATCGCTGAAAAATTAAATCAATTTTCTGTTACAGACAAGAGTTCATCCATGCGGGCAGCAGTTTGCTGTAATAACTCGCTGAATGCTTGTGCGATGGCCGCTGAATGCGGCGCAGAGGCAACGCGCGAATTGAATTGTGTAGTGCGGATAATATTGCGGGTCTTGGTATCGATCAAATCCATCCCGACAACAATAATGGCATGATCGCTAAAGGCATCCAAACGCTGGATATCCACCCGGACTGCATAAGCAGGACGCTGACTATTGCGCCACGGAAATTGCACCACCCGCCAGTCAGCATGAGCGGTTTGCACCCCAAGTCCTAGTACACGGCTAATACCTTGCTCCAGGGGTTCAGCCCAATAATGATTTTCTTGCAGCATCAGTTGATTCGATGTTTTCCAATAACTGATGCGCGTGTGCTGCAAATATTCGGGGATGGTAAGGGGACCAATGCCGATAACTTTTATTGGATTTGTTGCAGCGCTTTTGGGTTGTGTTGGCTGTGTAGGTGTCGATTGTTCTGCTGCAATTGCCGGGCTGCTCAGTGCAAAATATTCCTTACGAGGGGAATGTTGGCAGGCTGATATAAATAATAAAGCGGAAACAAACAGAATACGCAAAAGCATGTGTTAGTCCTCGTCCTGAATTTTTTTGCCACGCAGTAACGCTTCGGGTTGTTGCTCTAATGTATCGCTTAAATTTCGCAATGCATTGGCGGAGCGGCTGACATCTTTTAAGGTGTGGTTCAGTTGATATACCAAGGGGGAGTCTTCAGCAAACGTATTGTCCAATGATTGTGCCGTTTGATTGAATTGCTGCAGGCTTTGTTGAAGCTGCATCAAATTCGTATTGATGTTGCCGGCAATGCTGGGGGCATGTTGGTTCACTGTTGTGAGTAATCGATTTAATTGATTGCTGGTGTCAGTCAAATTTTTGCTGAGCCCGCTGATGTCTGCCGTTAAAGAGTCGGAGGCTTTTGCCATAGAATCGGCGGCTGTTTTGAAACTGCCCAAGGTTTTTTGAATATCGCCACTTTCTACGAGCTGACTGAATTGCAGAGTCAGTTTATCCAAATTTTCAACCAATCCTTTTATATCGATATCCTGCAAATTTTTGGAAATCTCTTCAAACTCTGTCGCTACTGTTGGCAATTCGAGATAGTCGTCTTGAAAGCCGTAAAGCTGCGCTGGCGTATCGGGGAAAAAGTCCAGCTCTACATATAGCAATCCGGTGAGGAAGCTTTGGAAATTAAGTTGCGCACGCATACCTTGGGTGATGGACTCCTGAAGAAACTCGCGCGTGACGTTGGCACCTTTGCGATTAATTCGTTCCAGCGCCAGATCAGCAGTAACCGCCGTGAGCACATTTTTATCATCGCTCTGGAAATTGATCTGGATGTCGGTAATGTCACCGAGCACAACGCCTTTCAATTTAATCGGGGCGCCTACCTGCAAACCTTGCACAGAGCCATCAAAATACATAATGACTCTTTCCTTATCCGAAAATATTTGCCCACCAGAGAGAAAGAGCAGGGCGATAAATACCAATAGAATGGCGCCGACAATAAATGCACCTATGGCAAAGGATCTTTGCTGGTTCATATGTTTTTTATTTGGCTCCTGTTTTTTCGGCATTTTTTTCTGCTCAATTATTAAAATGACATGATGTATGTTAGATGCACCTATATTAAGCGGTTCCTGCCCGGCTTAAGAATTGACGCACTTTTTCCTGCTGGCTGTGATGCAGTAATTCTTTCGGATCGCCGGAATCCAACATGGTTTTGGTTTGGGCATCGAGCACAATACAATTGGTGCCGATGGATAAAATACTGGGAAGTTCGTGAGAGACGATAATCGCTGTAGAGCCTAATGCTTCACAAACCTGAATGATCAATTGGTCAAGCCGCAACGAGCTGATAGGGTCCAAACCAGCTGATGGCTCATCAAAAAATAATAATTGCGGATCAAGTGCAATCGCCCGCGCAAGCCCGGCGCGTTTGTGCATGCCGCCGCTGATTTCGGCGGGATAAAAACTTTCGTAACCTGCCAATCCCACCAGCGCCAATTTATATGCGACTGTTTCGGCAATTTGCCGCTCGGATAAATCGGTATATATCTGCAAGGGAAGTGCGACGTTTTCGGCAAGGGTCATGCTGGAAAATAACGCGCCCGATTGATAAGTGATGCCCCAACTTTTTAACAGCGACAAACGGGTTTCCGGGTCGGCTTCGTAAAGGTTAACGCCGTTATATAAAACTTCGCCTTTGCTTGGGGCGATTAAGCCAATCATGTGTTTAAGCAGTGTGGTTTTACCGCAACCACTACCACCGATAATAAAAAAAATATCGTTTTGGCGAATATCAAAACTCAATTTTTCCTGCACCACTCGGTCGCCATAACCGATGCTGAGGTCGCGCACGCTGATAAAGGGTTTAGTATCCACGTTAGATGACTCCGTTCGTTGGCGGTACAAAAATTTAGTTCTCTACAACATTAAACGTCCAACTACATTTCCACATGGAATTAAATATTCACATGGTCAAAAAGCACATTGAACGCTGCGTCTGCAATTACCAGATAAACAATTGCTCGCACTACGGCGTTGGTTGCGGCCATGCCGACAGCGTCGGAATTGCGGCCGCAGTTAATTCCTGCCTGGCAGCCCGCTATAGCAATCAATATCCCGAAGCACACGCTCTTGATCAAGCCCGCAAAAATATCTGACCATGTAATTGCGCCTTGCGTTTGTAAAATGTACTGCAACAAATTGACATCCATGCTGGTAGCGATCAATGCGCCGCCGATAATGCCGACCACATCGGCATAAATGCAGAGTATTGGCATGATCAATACCAATGCGAGCAAACGCGGCAATACCAAAAATTCGATGGTAGAAATTCCCATCGTTTTGAGCGCATCAATTTCCTCGTTCACCTGCATGGTGCCTAATTGTGCTGCGTAAGCCGCGCCGGTGCGCCCGGCCATAATTACTGCAATCATCAATGCGCCCATTTCCCGCACCATGCCGACGGCCACCAAATCGGCGATATAAATTTGTGCGCCCAGCTGACGCAGTTGCACTGAGCCTAAATAAGCGAGAATCATGCCGACCAGTAACGCAATCAAGGTAACAATCGGCAGTGCACGCGGCCCGGCTTGATCGATAAAGAACACAAGATCCTGCCGGCGCGTATCAGCTTTGCCGCGCACCCAGTTATTACAGGCGAGACTAATGTCGCCAATAAACATGAGTGAATGCGCAAATGTTTGCCAATGCGCGAGAGCGCCTTTATGTATGCGTTCGGCTAATGGTAATGGAGGCTTTTGCGCTGGCGGTTGATAGGGCGGGATTGATATCGCGAGGTTCAGGAGTTGTTGCAGTGATTCGGGGGCAGAACTGGTATCGAGTGTGATTTGTTCTTCTTCGCACCGGCGCGCCAGCTGTAGCAAGCCGATCATCAGGCTGGAGTCCCATTGCTCTAGCTCAGTAGTATCCAGGGTGATGGCGGTGCAGTTATCGGGTATCTCGTCATAAAGGGCCGCACCTTCCGGAGCGCTACCTAATCGCCAGTCGCCACATAGGAATAGATTTACGTGCGTATTAGTACCCGCGGTGGGTGCTGCTGGTTCAAAACGAAAGGGCAATACATTCATCCTTATTTTTTGCGCATGGGCGATAGTTTTGATCTTAGAAGGATAGCTGTTTATTGTGAACATCCTGTAAATCAGTTTTGATATTGAAAATGCTTTGCATATTTCGTTCCATTTGTTTTGTGGGTGCAAGCGGGCTGAAATGCCTCATGCCCTGGTGAAGCTGCTATTCTGCGCGCCTCTTTTTTACAAAAAAATTTTTCCTTATGGCCAGACTACTATTCAAACTTGCACAGGTTCCTGTTGATGAAGCGCAGGAGATTCGCGCGTTGCTGGATGAGCACCAGATTCGCTATTACGAAACCGATGCCGGATTTTTTCGGGTGGGGTTGGATGCAATCTGGTTGTCTGATAACGCCCAGGAGGAGCGGGCGCGGGAGTTGATTCGGGAATACCAGGTGGCGCGCGCGTTACAACAACAGCAGAATTATGCGCAATTGGTTGAGGCGGGTCAGGTGCCAAGTCTCTGGCAGCATTTTTGTGCGAATCCAATCCGGGTTATTGCCGCGCTGGTCGCGATTGTCTTTGTGGCTGCGTTAACCCTGGTGCCCTTTGTGATGTTGTTGCGCACGGCGTAAAGCTGTTCAAGCCGTGCGCGTTACGTGCGGAGAAAATCAAGCTTCGGCAATAGCGCCTTTGTTAATCCCTTCGTAAGCTTTCACGCGGATAAACGATTCAGGGTTTTCCTGCCGGGTTTTTTGCGCGATGTGATGCGCGATAAATTCCACGGTGCTGTCGGTATCGATTAAATAGCAGCAGCGTTGGGGTAGGGTGATTTCAAACGGGCCTTGCTCGGCTTCGTAATTAAATTGGTAGTAATCCATACCCGCGTGTTGAGGTTTAGCGGTTAAGTCCTCACGTGTTCCTATGTAAATATCTTTCCACTCATCGGCCCAGCGCTGTTCCAGCTTGGGCGATTTTTTACCATTGGCCCAAATATCAATACGTGAGCGATGTCCGTGGGCAATGCGCTGGCAATTGCCCAAATGTTTTTTCAAACCATGGCTGTAATGGTAATAAGCACCGTCGATTGCTTCGAGGGTGAAATCCAACTCGAGGCGCGCAACGCTCATGGGGAATTGCTGTTTGAGTTGGGTGATACACCAGGCGGCAATACTCTCCTGGGTGAGCACCTCGGCATCGACCAGCGCGATGGCATCGCGCGGGCTGCGGGTGCTGAGGAATTCGCCCGCAACGCCGAACTGCCAGTGAATCTGTAAAAAGTCGCCGTCTTCTTCAATACGGATATTGGGCGACTTCACCGGCACTGCCAAACGATGGTCCAGTTCGGTATCCAACCAATGGCGCAGGATTTTTTTCACTGTGCCGAAATCGCACACCATGCCTTGCTCGTCCAATTCGCCAATGAGGCGGACATTGGCCAGCCAGGTTTCGCCCAATAGGCCGCGCTGCGGATCGAGGAAACTGAAATCGACATTGGTGAGGTTATCGACAAACAACAACATAGAAGTGCCATTGGAGTAGGTAATGGAAGGGCGGGCATGATACCACTTAGTGTCGGCGAGGTGGTTAGCTGCCGGCCGGTGCATGTGCTTCTAGGCTGCGCCGGGTATAAATCTTGTGTAGAAGCTGGCGCCGCAATTATCTGCAAGGATGTGATTCTAATCACGTTTTCGCGAAGTGCCAAACTCTGGGCTATTCTCATTTAACTGGATGTTTTTCAGGGTTATTCCATTGGTAGATTGGCAATACCGCCACTCACGATCACAGGGCTAGTTTGTTAGAGAGCACGCTGGCGGCGTGCAACGGGAGGTTCGTTTGGGGTGGGTAAGGCTGGCTGGCCAATCAATGGTTCGCTGCGGGGTTAGCCTAATCCTGGGGGCGCATTGCCTGGCGGCATCTGCCCACGCTTCCGAAGCCGGTTTACGTGTTGCGTTTGTCTACAACTTTCTCAAATTCATTGAATGGCCTGAATATCAGGAAGCGGAATTCAGGCTCTGTGCGTTAGGGGCCGACGCGCTTACCCGCCAGTCATTGGACAAGCTTGATAATAAACCCCATCAGCAACGGCTTATTAACGTTGTTTATCTCGATACCCAGGAGGCGATCGACCAATCCATAGGTTCTTGCCCGCTGCTCTATATTCCCCGTTCCGGGGCGGGATTTTTGCTTCCGCAACCGTTTCCTTCCGGGGTATTGCTGGTGGCTGATGAGGCCAGCGCGAATGACCTGAATGTGAGTATTTCACTGCAACGTACGGCCGATAACCGGATTGAATTTGTGATGAATGAACCGGCGCTCCAACATGCCGGTGTCAAGGTGAGCAGCCAGCTTCTTAAATTGGCCAAGTCGCGTCAGGGAGGCGGTGGTTAGGATGCGCAATACCTGGACGCTCACGCGCAAAATCAGTTTGCTGGCCATGCTCCTGACTAGCCTTACGGTATTGGGCGCTGCGCTTGCCGGCACCTGGCGGCAGTACAACTACATCACCCACCAGGTGCATAACCAATTACAAATCCTGGCGGAGGCAACGGCACTTAATCTGGCGGCGCCCAGTATGTTTGCCGATAAAGAGGCCGCGCAGCAGACGCTGGCAGCTTTGCGAGTGGAATCGAAAGTCTTGGCGGCGCGGTTGCGCCTGAAAGACCATCAGGTACTGACTGAATATAAACATCCTGAGCAACAAAAATTCTCTACCGATGAGCTGATTACCGCCGCTGTCTATTGGGAGGGCGAGCATCTGGGGCAGCTGGAGTTGGATGTCACGCTCCAACCCCTGCGTGTCCAATTTTATAGTCAGGTCCTCTGGGGACTGTTGATTGCAGTCATCGCGCTACTGGTGTGTGGGTTGCTCACGTGGGCACTGATCGCATCGGTGCTACGCCCCTTGGGTAACTTGAGTGACCTGGCACAGACCATTGGTCGCGAAGGGCAATACCAGGCGCGCGCGCCCGAATCGCGTGCAGGGGATGAAGTGAGCCAGCTCACCCGTCGCTTTAATGCGATGCTCGACCGCATCGAAACCCAGGACAGCGAGCTGCGCCTCAACCAGGAATTGTTGGAGCAGCGGGTATTGGCGCGCACCATCGAACTGCAAACCGCGCGCGAACAAGCTGAATCGGCGAACAAAGCCAAGAGCGAATTCCTGGCGGTAATGAGCCATGAAATTCGCACGCCGCTGAACGGCATCATGGGGATGACGGGTTTGTTGCTGGAGACCGAGCTGGATTCCAAACAAAAACGCTTCGCCCGGGTTGCGCGCCGCTCCAGCGAAGAATTGCTGCTGATCATTAATGACATCCTCGATTTTTCCAAAATCGAAGCGGGCAAATTGGAGCTCGAATACCGACCCTTCCAACTCAACTTATTGGTGGAGGATATTGCCGAGCGCTACGCACCTATAGCGCAGGGCAAAAATCTGGAGTTGCTGTGTAAAACGCCCTTGCCGCCCTTATCGGTGGTGGGTGATTCGGTGCGCTTGGGGCAAATCATCACCAATTTGCTCAGCAATGCGATCAAATTTACTGAGGCCGGTGAGGTGCAGGTCAATATTGAGTTGCTGGCGGAAAAGGACGGCCGGGTGCAATTGGAAATTGGTGTGCGCGACACGGGTATCGGTATTAGCTCAGGCCAGCAAGCGCGCCTGTTCCAGGCATTTACCCAGGCGGATTCTTCCATGGCGCGCAAGTACGGCGGCACGGGTTTGGGGCTGACCATTTCCCAGCGTTTGGCGCAGATGATGGGCGGGGAAATTTTCCTGCACAGCGAACCCGGGCAGGGCAGTTACTTCCATTTCCGGATCGACCTGCAAAAGGTGGACGATCCGGGCGATTTCCAACTGGTCAAAGGGTTTGGGGAGCTGCATACGCTGGTGGTGGATGACAACCCCACCAATGGCGAGATTCTGGATTACTGGCTGAGGTCCTGGGGCATGACACCGGTGATTGCCCAATCCGGTCGCGAAGCCTTGCGCCTATTACAGCAGGAGGCGTTGGCGGGCACGCCGTTCGAGCTGATGTTGATGGATTGGTGTATGCCGGAAATGGACGGCGGCCAACTGCTCGATGCCTTGGCTGCCGATGAGCGCTTTAACAAACTGGCGATTATCGTGCTCAGCTCCGCGGGCTTGGTGGCGCGCTCTGAAGTCGCGGCGCGCGCGCCACAGTTGTTGAAACCGGTGCGCCAATCCGAGTTGCATAACCTGATCGCACAAGTGATTGCCGGTGATCTGACGCGCAAGCTTCACCCCGTTGATCGGGCGGCTGGCGAAGCCAAATTGCCCCAGTTAGCGGGGCGTGTGCTGCTGGCTGAAGACAATCTGGTCAATCAGGAAGTCGCGAGTGTCATGTTGCAACGTTTGGGGCTGGGCTTGGCGATTGCCAATAACGGCCAGGAGGCCGTCGATTTACTGCAGCAAGGGAAGTTTGATGTGGTGTTGATGGATTGCCAAATGCCGATCATGGACGGCTTTGAAGCAACCGCCAGCATCCGCCAGCGCGAAGCAGAATTTGGATTGCCCAAGCTGCCGATTATTGCGCTGACGGCCAATGCCATCAGCGGTGATCGCGAGTATTGCGTCGCTCGTGGGATGGATGACTATCTGAGCAAACCCTTTTCGCCTGATCAGTTATACAAAGTGCTGGCACGCTGGTTATCGGAACCTTTGCTGGCGGAGCAATGGTTACCGGGCAGTGGATCGTCGGATTCTGGATTGTTGGAATCTGGATCGTCGAAACCTGGATGGGAAAACACGGGGCCTGCGCGGGTAAGCACAATTGAAATTGACCAACAGATTATTCGCCAGTTGCGTGAGCTGCGCGAAGGTCTACTACTGCGGATTATCGGTTTATTCCGCAGTAGCGGCCCGACGCTGCTTGCCCAATTGGAGGCGGCGGTAACTCAGCGGGATGCCGACCTGCTGTACAAAACCGCCCACAATTTTAAAAACAGCGCCGCCAACCTGGGTTTGGTCGAGCTGGCGGCAGCCTGTCGGGAGTGTGAAGCCAGCGCCCGCCAAGGCGACCTCGAACCGGCTGTGCAGCAATTGCACAGCATTCAGGCACTTTACGATTTGTCATTGCAGGGCTTGGCTGAATTAGAGCGAGAGGAGCAAGGCGAGTGAAAACAACACAACCTTCAACGGCCAACTCCACAACGGGGAATGCCGGGGCGTTGGTGCTGATCGTCGAAGACGACGAAGCCGCCCGGCTGACGACCAGCATCACCCTGGAGCGAGCCGGCTATGGGGTAATGGAAGCCGGTGACTGTGCGACCGCTCGCACGCTATTTGCCGAGACGAAGCCGGATATTGTGTTGCTCGATGTGCTCTTGCCCGATGGCGATGGTTATAGCCTGTGCCGCGAATTGCTCGCCCATCCCAATGGAGTCGATTTACCCATCGCCATGGTGACCGGGTTGGACGATATAGGTTCGATCCACCAAGCGTTTGAGTCGGGGGCGACCGACTTCATCACCAAACCGGTTAGCTGGGGCACTTTGCCTTACCGCATCCAGTTTATCCTGCGCGCAAAACAAGCCTTGAAGGATGCCAGTATTAGCGAGGGGAAAACCCGCGCATTGCTGGCAGGAATTCCCGACATTATTTTGCGCATCGATCGCGACGGCCATGTCATCGATATGCAAGTCGGTGCCTACGCAAATGAAATGGATGAATGGGTGGTGCATGATCCGGCAACTGGCGAGGGGCATCTGCCCGCCCCGGTATACCGCATTCTCGCGCCGCATATCCGCCGGGTATTTGCCGGCAATGGCAAACAATTGGTGGAGTTCGATTGGTCGCAACCGGAGAAAAAGTCACGCACCTGGGAGGCACGGATAAACCTGTGCGAACAGGACGAAGTGGTGATGGTGATCCGCGATATTTCCCAGCGCAAACAACAGGAGGCGGAGCTGCGCTTGTGGGCCAAAGTATTTGAGGGAAGTAACGAGGCCATCCTGATTACCGATGCCAATTTGCATATCGTGTTGGTTAATAAAACCTACGAAAAAATCACTGGTTTTAGTGAGGAAGAAGTCCTCGGAGTCGATACGGTTAAAGTCGGCATCAAGCTGCATTCGCACAGTTTTTTCCGCAATCTGGTGCATGTACTAAAAGAGCGCGGCCACTGGGACGGCGAGCTGACCAACCAGCGTAAATCGGGCGAGAAGTTTCCCACCTGGTATTCCATAAGCCAGGTGTTGAATGCCGATGGTGAGCCGGAAAATTACATCGCCATTTTCAGCGATATTTCCGAGCGAAAAAAATCCCGCGAGCGGATCGACTTCCTTGCGCATCACGACAGCCTGACCGAACTACCTAATCGCGCGCTGCTGAATGATCGGTTGGAAATGGCTATCAACACCGCAAAACGGCGCGGCGAAAAGGTGGGTATTTTGTTTATCGACCTGGATCGCTTTAAAAACATCAACGATTCGTTAGGCCATGCGGCGGGCGACCAGATCCTGCGCCAGACCGCTGCGCGCCTGAGCGATGCTGTTCGCACCGACGATACAGTGGCGCGCTTGGGCGGCGATGAATTTGTGGTGCTGCTACCGCGGGTGCGCAATGAGCGCAGCATGGCGGAGGTGGCGATGAAATTGCGTGAGGAGTTGCTAGTGCCTTACGTGTTGGAAGAAATGCCGTTACACCTTAGTCCAAGCATTGGCATCGCGGTTTACCCCGATGATGGTGAAGACCCGAGCGAGCTGATCAAAAATGCGGACGCTGCCATGTATCTGGCGAAAGAAAAGGGGCGCAATAACTACCAGTTTTATACCCCGGTATTGAACGCACGCACACTCGACCGATTGAAGCTGGAAACTGACCTGCGTATTGCATTGGAGCAGGGGCAATTTGAACTGCACTATCAACCGCAAGTCATCGCGCAACCCCAAGTCATCGCGCAACCGCAAACCATCTCGGGCAGTAAAAAACTTTATGGTGTTGAAGCGCTGGTGCGCTGGCGTCACCCGGAGCGGGGATTGGTGCCACCGAACCATTTTATTCCGCTGGCGGAGGAGACGGGCTTGATTATCCCGCTTGGCTCCTGGGTTATTGCCGAGGCCGCGCGGCAAATTACTCGCTGGCGCAGCGACGGATTGGCCGATCTGGTTGTCAGCGTCAATATCTCCGCATTGCAATTTCATCAAGCCGGTTTCCTGGCAGAGGTGCAGGGGCTCCTGGCTAACGCCGGGGCTGAACCTAACTCACTGGAGTTGGAGCTGACCGAGTCTATGTTGATGAGCGATATGGAAGTGTCGATCCAGGTACTGCAAGCGTTTCGCGACCTTGGCTATCGCATCGCTATCGATGACTTCGGCACCGGCTTTTCCTGCCTCAATTATCTGCGCCGCTTGCCGGCCAATATCCTCAAGATCGATCAATCCTTTGTGCGCGATATGCAGACCGATAGCGCTTCGCTCGCGATTGTTACCTCCATCATCGGCCTCGCGGATTCACTCGGGATGGAGACAATCGCCGAAGGGGTAGAAACGGATGAGGAATATGCAGTGCTGGCGAGCCAGGGCTGTCGGTTGATGCAGGGCTATCATTTTTCCAAGCCGCTGCCGGCTGCACAGTTTGAAACCTGGGTCCAGCAATGGGCGGGGTACTGATTTTTAGTAGCTGACGAGTTGGCCTCAGTGTGTGGTGAATCGAGAAGGACGCAATAAGAAACCGGGCTGGGAGGAAAGGTTATGTCGATCAGGCATTCGTTGTATCAATCGTTGCAACAATCATTGCAACAATCGTTGCAGCAATCGCAAATCAGTGCGCTGCTCTTGCTCTGCCTGTGTGGCCAGGCCAGCCGCGCGGATGATCTTTCCTACCTGGAAATGAGCCTGACACAATTGCTCGAAGTGCCCGTAACCGGCTCAACCCTGACCGAAGAAACCCTTAAAACTGTGCCCGCTGCGGTGTCGGTATTTACCCGCGAACATATCGACCGGTTGGGGATGGATTATCTCTACGAGTTACTCAACCTGGTGCCCGGTTTTCAATTCAATCGCAATGCCAGCAGCGGCTTGGCTTATACCTATAGCGCGCGCGGCCGCCGTGCGACCCAGCAATCGCTGGAAGTGCTGTTGTTAATTGACGGCAAGGTAGTGAATGATCCGCGCGCCGGCAGCCCGGATATCAGCGTGCCGCTGTTCCCGGTATCGCGTATTGAGCGTCTGGAAGTGATTCGTGGACCGGGCTCGGCGATTTATGGCAGCTCAGCCTTTACCGGCGTCATCAACGTCATTACCCGCAAGGATCAAAAAAATCTTGAGCTGACGTTGGGTTCCCAGGAGCGCCGCCAATTGGAAGGTGCCTGGTCGCAGGCGCTCGGCGATTGGGACACTGACCTGTTTGTCCATGCCTACAAAGACAACGGCGAAGACTATGTTTTACCGGATAGCTTCAGCCATCAATTGATTGAGACCAGCGATCCGCGCGAACAATTTTCAACGGACCTCGCATTTGCAAAAGGCGATAGCCGGATCAGCCTCTCCTACAGCCGCGCCGCTGCTAATGATTTTTATCAATCCGAAAATACGGCGAACGGATATAACGCCCATGAACGGGAATTCTGGCTGGCGGCGTTTGATCAGGGCTTTGAATGGCTGGACAACACCCAATCCAACGTGGCACTGAGCTACCAGCATTTTTCCTATGGTTTCAAACTTTACCTGACCGGCCCCGGCGAGCTGCTGAATGCGAGTCGCCCGCGCAGCGCCGAACCCTTTATGGGCGATGCCGATTTGGAAGGTGACAGCCTGCGTTTTACCTTTAGCAATGATTGGTCTATCGATGAATTATCCAGTGCCCAGTGGGGATTGGAATGGACAAACCACCGGGAAACAACAGCCAGTGCCATAGGCAATTTTGATCTGGTGCAACTGAGCCAGGCGCAGCTTCCCGTGACTTACTACGGCGACGACTGGGCACGTTTTCCGCTGGGCACCGAAGATTCACGCAGCAATGCCGGTGTTTATCTCCAGTACCAGCGCAGCTTGCGCGAATCGACCCGGCTTACCTTGGGCGGGCGCTATGACGATTATGAAGACCTGAGCGGCCGCGTTAGTCCGCGCTTGGGAATCGTGGAGCAACTCAACCAGAACTACAGCCTTAAGTTGCTGTATGGCGAAGCGTTTCGTGCGCCCACATTGGCAGAAACGGGTCTGATTAATAATCCGGTGTTGTACGGCAATCCTGATTTGAGCCACGAGGTGGTAAAAACCTGGGATCTGATCCTGATGGGTAATTGGGAAAAAACCAATTTAAGTCTGGGGGTGTTCGAGAATAA
>DATIGS010000072.1:0-2596 GCA_035481425.1 Cellvibrio sp.
CTAACCTTGCAGCTATAGGCCGGTCTCTTTAGACTTGCGCCATTTAAAATGACACCGGCTGCAATGCCGCAATTCAAGAGATCACCATGCCAAACCAGATACCTGCCGACTCGGTAGGTCTTGTCACTCCCCAAACCTATCGCTTCACCGCGCCGCTGCTGCTGGCCTGCGGGCGCACGCTTGATGAGTACGAATTGGTCTACGAAACCTACGGCCAATTGAATGCTGCAAAATCCAATGCGGTACTGATTTGCCATGCGCTTTCCGGCCATCACCATGCCGCCGGTTATCACAGCATGGACGACAAGCGTCCCGGTTGGTGGGATGCCTACATAGGCCCCGGCAAGCCTATCGATACCAACAAATTTTTTGTAGTCGCGCTCAATAACCTTGGCGGTTGCCATGGTTCAACCGGCCCGCGCTCGATCAACCCGGCGACTGGCAAAGCCTGGGGCGCAGATTTCCCGATGATTCGCGTGCGCGATTGGGTCGCGAGCCAGGCGCGTTTGGCGGATGTATTGGGTATCGATGTTTGGGCCGCAATCATCGGCGGCAGCCTCGGTGGCATGCAGGTCATGCGTTGGGCTTTGGATTACCCCGAGCGCGTGCGTCACGCGGTGGTAATCGCGTCGGCCCTGAAACTCTCTGCGCAAAATATTGCGTTTAACGAAGCCGCGCGCAAAGCGATTATCAGCGATCCGAATTTTTGCGATGGTAATTATCTTGAGCACGATACCCTGCCGAAAAACGGTTTGGCGGTTGCGCGCATGATCGGCCACATTACCTATCTCTCTGATTTTGCGATGGGCGAAAAATTTGGCCGCGATCTGCGCAGCGGCAGTTTTGAGTTGGGCAATGCGGAACCGGTGGAATTCCAGATCGAAAGTTATCTGCGCTACCAGGGCGACACTTTTGCTAATACGTTTGATGCAAATTCCTACATCCGCATTACCAAAGCACTGGATTATTTTGATCTCGCGCGCGAATACGGCGATGATCCGGTCAGTGCGTTTAAACAGACTAACGCAAAATTTTTGGTGATCTCTTTCAGTACCGATTGGCGTTTTGCACCCGAGCGCTCACATGAAATTGTGAATGCATTAGTTGGTGCAAATCGTTCGGTGACCTATGCGGAAATAGAATCCAAACACGGTCATGATGCTTTCTTGTTACCCGATGAACGCTACCAGCAAGTTTTTGGTCGCTACCTTGCCGGAGTGGAAATCTGATGCGTATAGATCTCAATGAAATCCAGCACTGGATCAAACAGGACAGCCGCATCCTCGATTTGGGTTGTGGCGATGGCACGCTGTTAAAATTTTTGATCGATACCAAACAAGTACAAGGATATGGTTTGGAGATCGATGCAGCGCAAATCAATACTTGTATCGATAAAGGCTTAAATGTTATCGAGCAAAACCTCGATCGCGGTCTGGGAAATTTTGCCGATAAAAGTTTTGATACTGTGCTCATGACGCAAGCATTACAGACGCTGCATTTTCCGCATTTGGTGTTGGATGAAATGTTGCGCGTGGGAAAAGAATGCATCGTCACCTTCCCCAACTTTGGCCACTGGAAAGCACGTTTTTATTTGGCGACGCGCGGCCGCATGCCGGTATCGGATCTGCTGCCCTACGAATGGTACAACACACCCAATATCCACTTTTGTACGTTCAATGATTTTGAAGTGCTCTGCCGCGAACGTAATATCAAAGTGATTAATCGCCAGGTTGTAAATGAACAATCCGGCCAATTGCTCAAAGACTTTATGCCTAATTTATTTGGTGAAACGGCGATTTATCATTTAAGTAAATAGCGCATCGCCAATTCAGCAAGCGCAGACATTTTTATCGGGAGCGTTGTTATGAAAAAATTACTACAGGGTGTTTTGTTAAGTATCCTTGCAATTGCCGCACACGCACAAATTGATCAGCCGAAGGAAATCAGCACAACCGAAAAGTTTGGCGATTACACGGTGCATTACAACGTGTTTTACAGTATGGATATTCCTGCCAAGGTAGCCGAAACATATCAACTGGTGCGTGGTAAGGATCGCGCACTGGTGAATATCAGCCTCACCAAAACCGAAAATGGCAGCACTAGTCTTGGGTTACCCGCCATCGTAAGTGGCACCAGCAAAAATTTAATGCAACAAAAACAAGCGCTCAAATTTATCGAAATTAAAGAGGGCGACGCGACTTACTACTTGGCACCTTTTGTATTTAACAACGAAGAGCTGTTGCATTTTGATATTCAGGTTAACACTGAAGTTACTGCCAGGCCGATGACGTTTACATTTAACCGTACGCTTTATAAAGAGTAGTATCGCAGAGGCTCTGTTTAATAAAGGCGCCGGTGGGCGCCTTTTCTTTCAGTGCGTTAGTTAATTAATGAAACATTCTATGATGAAAAAAATTGTATTAGCCAGTGGCAATGCAGGCAAGCTGCGCGAGTTCCAGCAACTATTAACCGGTTGCGGATTTGATGTTGTGCCGCAATCTGATTTTTTTAGCGAGAACGCTGAAGAAACCGGTTTGACCTTCGTGGAAAACGCCATCATTAAAGCGCGTTATGCATGCGAAAAAACCGGATTGCC
>DATIGS010000073.1:0-11777 GCA_035481425.1 Cellvibrio sp.
GTATTAACCGATGTGTTTTTTTCTGAATCAGCGCGCATTGACACCTGGGTTTCTACCGGCACCGAAGTATCACCTTACTATGATCCAATGATTGCGAAAATTATTGTGTACGGTAAGGATCGCGCTGATGCCATCAACAAAATGAAAACGGCACTCAACGAAACTCGCGCTGCCGGCATTGCCACCAATCTGGATTACCTGCGACAAATCATTGCGACCGATTTTTTTGGCAGTGGCGATGTTGCAACTCACAAACTCGCCAGCTTTGAATACAAAGCTCCTGTGGTTGAGGTATTGCAACCAGGCACTTATACCAGCGTGCAGGATTATCCCGGTCGCGTTGGTTTGTGGAGCATAGGCGTGCCGCCCTCAGGCCCGATGGACGATTACGCATTTCGTTTGGCCAACCGCATCGTCGGTAACCACGAAAGTGCAGCGGCTCTGGAATACACCATTATCGGGCCTAAATTAAAATTCCATCGCGACGCAACTATTGCACTGACCGGTGCAATATCGCCCGCAAAAATTGATGACCAATTAATTCCGTTCTGGCAACCGGTAGCCATTAAAGCCGGACAAATTCTGGAGATAGGCAAAGCGGATCAAGGTTGCCGCGGTTATCTTGCCGTGCGCAATGGTTTTGATGTGCCCGTGTATTTAGGTAGTCGCTCCACGTTTGCACTCGGGCAATTCGGTGGCCACGCAGGCCGCACCTTGCGCGCCACCGATATGTTGCCAATCAGCAATCCTGACATCGCGGCCTGCACAACACCGGCACCGGTATACGAAGCGGCTGCTGCACCGGTTGCATTAATTCCACCTTATTTTTTAAAAACCGAAGGCCCTAATGAATGGGAAATCGGCGTGCTTTACGGCCCGCATGGCGCGCCGGATTTTTTCCAACCCGAAGCGATTGACATGTTTTTCTCCACTGCGTGGGAAGTGCATTACAACTCCAATCGTTTAGGAATTCGTTTGAATGGTCCCAAGCCAACCTGGACACGCAGCGACGGCGGCGAAGCAGGTTTGCATCCATCCAATATTCACGACACCGAATATGCAATTGGTTCGATTAATTTCACCGGCGATATGCCCGTCATCCTCACCAAAGACGGCCCCAGCCTCGGCGGCTTTGTATGCCCGGTAACGATTGTAAAAGCAGAATTGTGGAAAGTCGGCCAGGTTAAACCCGGCGATAAAATTCGCTTCAAGCGTTTGAGTTTTGATACAGCACTTGCGATGGAATTATCCATTGACCGTGCAATTGAAAGTTTGAGTGCACAGCCAGCAGTTTTACCTATCCCGATTGTTAAACCGGAAAATACCATTTCCGAATGCATAGTCGCGTCACTACCACCCAAGGGCAGCCGCCCGTTAGTGAGTTATCGCCAGGCGGGCGATAAATATATATTGCTGGAATACGGCGACAACATTCTCGAATTGAGTTTGCGTTTGCGCGTATATGCGTTGATGGAAGCATTAAAAGCATCGCCGATTAGTGGCGTAATCGAATTGTCACCCGGCGTGCGTTCGCTGCAAATTAATTACGACAGCCGCGTTATTCACCAGCGCGATTTAATTAACCAATTATTAATTATTGAAGAAACCCTCGGCGATGCGCGCGATACCAAAGTGCCCAGCCGCATCGTGTATATGCCCATGGCATTTGAAGATTCTGCCACGCTCGATGCGGTAGCGCGTTATCGCCAATCTGTGCGCGACACGGCGCCCTGGCTGCCAAGTAATACCGAATTTATGCGCCGCATTAACGGCCTGGATTCAGTCGAACAAGTAAAACAAATTCTCTTTGATACCAGCTATATGGTGCTGGGCTTGGGCGATGTATATCTGGGCGCACCCTGCGCAGTGCCGGTTGATCCGCGCCATCGTTTGCTCACCTCCAAATACAATCCTGCGCGCACTTACACCGCCGAGGGCACAGTCGGTATCGGCGGCGTGTACATGTGTATTTACGGTATGGATTCACCGGGCGGCTACCAACTGGTCGGGCGCACCCTGCCCATCTGGAATAAATTTTTGAAAAATCCGGTATTCAAAGACGGCGAGCCATGGTTGCTGAAATTCTTTGACCGCGTGCGTTATTACGAAGTCACCGAAGAGGAACTCACTGCGCAACGTGAAGCCTTCCGCGAAGGCCGTTTAAGCCTGCGCATTGAAGAAAGTTATTTCAGCCTCGCTGAACACGAACAATTCCTGCAAGACAATGCAGCCAGCATTGCTGAATTCAAAACCAAACAGCAAGCCGCGTTCTCCAAAGAAGTTGCACTCTGGCAAGCCGATGAAGAAAAACAAATCGATGCGGCCCTGCAAGCCAAAGTATCCACTGGCCCAATTGAAGTCGATGGCCATGCCATCACCGCCGATATCAGCGGCAACATTTGGAAGCTGCTGGTGGAACCAGGCCAACTAGTGGAAGCAGACCAACCTTTATTAATTGTTGAAGCGATGAAAATGGAATTCTCCGTGTATGCCGACCGCACCGCAAAAGTGAGCGCCGTGCATTGCTCGCCGGGCAAACAAGTGAATGCGGGAGATTTGCTGTTGGTGTTGGAAGCCGATTAATTAAACCCACGGTAAAAAAATGAAATTAATCAAAAACGACAAAACCAAAAAAAAGGCAGATGAACCGCGCATCAATTTGACCGAGCGCATTTATCAAACCATTAAGGACGATATTTTTTCGTTTCGTTTATTGCCGGGCGACCGGTTTAGCGAAAACGAAATTGCCGAGCGCGTGGCAGCGAGCCGAACGCCGGTGCGCGAGGCACTCGCCCGCTTGCAGCGCGAAGGTTTTGTTGAAGTGTCGTTTCGCAGCGGCTGGCAAGTAAAACCATTTGATTTTATGAAATTCGAACAGCTTTACGATGTGCGCATTGTGCTTGAGCTGGCTGCTGTAAAAAAACTATGTGAAATGGAACCGGCACCAAACCTGGAAGATTTAAAACGTATCTGGTTAGTGAAGCCAGAAGATCGCCTGGAGGACGGCCCCAGTGTCTGTGCATTGGATGAACGCTTTCACGAGCAATTGATAGAAGCAACCGGCAACACCGAAATGGCGCGCATCCATCACGAAATCACCGAGCGTTTGCGCATTATTCGCCGCATTGATTTCACCCAGCGCAACCGCATTGAGGCCACCTATGATGAACATGCCAAGATACTGCGCACCATTATGGAAAGGCGCGCGGAAGACGTAAAAAGTTATTTGAAAACGCATATCGAAGCAAGTAAGGCGGAAGTGCGAAAAATTACCTTGCATATGCTTTACGAAGCCCAGCAACAGAACCCTAACTAACCACAACAGTTAAAAAAATTTAAAAAGAAAACCTCAAAAAATTTTAAAAATAGAGTGGCAACATTTTTTATCGCGGAAGCACATAAGAAATGATTAAGGAAGAAAACCTGTCACCCACGATTAGCCACAAGGCGTTACCGGAAAAAATGGTGCTGATAAAACCAGATAACACCATGCATTACCAAACCACTGAGTCATTATATTATCCAGGAGACAGACCCATGAAGCTGAAGAAGATAGCAAAACATGTCGGGGCACTCGGTATCGCCTGCGGCCTGACCATCGCATCGTTTAGCGCCGCTGCCGCTGACACCATCAAAGTGGGTGTACTCCACTCATTGTCGGGCACTATGGCAATTTCAGAAACCACACTGAAAGATACAGTGCTGATGTTGGTTGAAGAACAAAACAAAAAAGGTGGCCTGCTCGGTAAAAAGTTGGAAGCGGTTGTTGTTGACCCTGCATCCAACTGGCCACTGTTTGCGGAAAAAACCCGTGAGCTTTTAACCAAAGACAAGGTGTCTGCCATCTTCGGTTGCTGGACCTCGGTATCACGTAAATCGGTATTGCCTGTAATTGAAGAACTGAACGGCGTACTTTTTTATCCCGTGCAATACGAAGGTGAAGAGTCTTCACGCAACGTGTTCTACACCGGCGCTGCACCAAACCAACAAGCTATCCCTGCTGTTGATTACCTAATGAAAGAAATGAAAGTAAAACGTTGGGTATTGGCCGGTACCGACTATGTGTACCCACGCACTACCAACAAAATTCTTGAAGCCTATTTGAAATCAAAAGGCGTTGCTCAAGAAGACATCATGATCAATTACACCCCTTTCGGTCATTCCGATTGGCAGAACATTGTGTCTGACATCAAGCGTTTTGGTTCAGCCGGTAAAAAGACCGCTGTAGTTTCCACCATCAATGGTGATGCAAACGTGCCTTTCTATCGCGAACTCGGCAACCAAAAAGTAACTGCGGAAGATATTCCGGTTGTGGCCTTCTCGGTAGGTGAAGAAGAGCTTTCCGGGATCGACACCAAACCATTGGTTGGTCACCTGGCGGCATGGAACTATTTCATGAGTGAAGATAATCCTGCGAACGCGGCGTTTATCAAACAATGGAAAGCATTTATTAAAAATGACAAACGTGTAACCAACGATCCAATGGAAGCTACTTACATTGGTTTCAATATGTGGATAAAAGCGGTTGAGAAAGCTGGCACTACCGATACCGACAAAGTTGTTGATGCCATCATCGGCGTTGAAGCGCCTAACCTGACTGGCGGCGTAAGCAAAATGTTGCCTAACCACCACATCACCAAACCTGTATTGATTGGCGAGATTCAGGAAGATGGCCAATTCCTCACCGTTTCACAAACCGATGGTTTGGTTCCAGGCGATGCATGGTCTGACTACCTTGAAGGCTCCAAAGATTTGGAATCGGATTGGATCAAACTGAAGTGCGGTAACTACAACACCAAAACCAAAAAATGTTTGGGTGCTGCTGCGCAGTAAGCTTTCCTGAAAAGAATTTCTTCCCGGGCAGCGCCCGGGAAGAAATAGAAAAACAATTATATTCCCGCTGTTATTTATTATTGCGTTAATCGAGACAAGACTATGCGAACTTTGATAAAGCCGCACGGCAAATGGCAAGTGCTGTTGATCATGCTGTTATCACTTTGCTATTCCATCACAGTTTTCTCGCAAGAAACTGAACCGGCTGCTATCACCCCGGAAACAGCCGCACCCGAAACAGTTCAAACAGAATCCGCCCAAACAGAATTCGATAGCCTGGTTAAAGCCTTAACCCAGGGCAGCCTGCCCAAACGCGCGCAGACGGCGAAAAAATTGGCCAAACTTGACGACGCACGCGTGGCGGCAATTTTTTCTGCGCTGCAACAGGGTGCACTCTATGCCACCAAAGCAGAAGACCCGCTGGTCGCTATTGCCAGTGCTGGCGATACATTTACCAACGCGATTACTGGCGAAAAAATTACCGCAGGTACTGAAGAATTAAAACGCGTTCCGATCAACAACGCTATGCGCACTCAATTGCGCACCCTGCTCGCCACCCTGAATTTAAACGATAAAAAAGCATCCGTTCGCCTGGATGCGGTTAACCGCATGATTGCGGATGGTGTAGATGAAGACGTGATTGCACTCCTGCAAGAGCGCCAAAAAACCGAACCCGATGAAGAGGTCCGCGCTGCCATTACGTCGGCAGTGGCATTGATGAATTTACAAAGCAGCGAACAGCAAGTGCGGCTGGATGCAATCGCTATTTTGCGCGGCAGTTTGCAACAAGAAGTGCGCACTGCCTTAACAGAAATTGCAGCAAACGATGCAGATGAAAAAGTAAAACTCCAAGCCAAACTCGCGCTGGATTCCATCGAAGACCGCATAGCCGCATTTCGTCTCGCAGAAAATATTTTCTTTGGCTTGAGCCTGGGGTCGGTATTGCTGCTCTCCGCCATCGGCCTCTCGATTACCTTTGGGGTGATGGGCGTCATTAATATGGCCCACGGCGAATTGATGATGATCGGCGCCTATGTTACCTGGGTAGTACAACAATTATTTCCCAACCAAATTGCCTACAGCTTGATGATCGCCATTCCCGCCGCATTTATTGTCGCCGGTTTGGTGGGCATCGCCATTGAACGCGGCGTAATTCGTTTTTTATACGGCCGCCCACTGGAAACCCTGCTCGCCACCTTTGGTATCAGTTTGATTCTGCAGCAAGCAGCACGCAGTATTTTTTCGCCACTCAACCGCGCAGTTGAATTGCCGGAGTGGATGAGCGGTTCGCTGGTCATCAACCCGGTGCTCTCCATCACTTATAACCGTTTATACATTTTTATTTTTGGTTTGCTGGTGTTTTTTGCACTGCTGGCGATTCTGAAAAAAACCACGCTCGGATTAAAAGTTCGCGCGGTGTCACAAAACCGTTCCATGGCACGTGCAGTCGGCGTGCGCGCAAACTGGGTGGATGCAATGACGTTTGGTTTGGGTTCCGGTATTGCCGGTATCGCGGGCGTTGCGTTGTCGCAATTGACTAACGTCGGCCCTAACCTCGGCCAGGCTTATATTATCGATTCATTTATGGTCGTGGTGTTTGGCGGCGTCGGTAATTTATGGGGCACGCTCGTGGGCGCTATGGGGTTGGGGATTATCAATAAATTTATGGAGCCTTATGCGGGTGCGGTACTCGCCAAAGTGTTGGTCCTGGTGTTGTTGATTCTGTTTATCCAAAAACGGCCGAAGGGAATTTTTCCGCAAAAAGGCAGAGCTGCTGCGGATTAATTTTTCCCTCCAACCAACACAATCAATTAACGAGAGAATTATTTGATGTTAACCCAACGTTTATTACTCAGTGACCGCGGCGGCATGATTGTGCTGGGTCTGGTATTGCTCGCCATGGTGTTGGTTCCCATCTGCAATATCCTGGTACCGGAGACCTCAGCGTTGCATGTGTCTACTTTTATGGTGACGCTACTCGGAAAATTTTTATGTTATGCGCTGCTTGCGCTCGCGGTGGATTTAATCTGGGGCTACTGCGGAATTTTATCGCTCGGCCACGGCGCTTTTTTTGCGCTCGGCGGTTATGCGATGGGCATGTACTTAATGCGTCAGATCGGCCCGCGCGGGCAATATGGTGACCCTATACTCCCCGACTTTATGGTGTTTTTAAACTGGAAAGAATTGCCCTGGTACTGGCAAGGCTTTGATATGTTCTGGTTTGCATTGCTAATGGTCATTGTCATTCCCGGCTTGCTCGCGTTTGTATTTGGCTGGTTGGCATTTCGCTCGCGCGTAACCGGTGTGTATTTTTCCATTATCACCCAGGCGTTAACCTACGCATTGCTGCTCGCGTTTTTCCGCAATGAAATGGGCTTTGGCGGCAACAATGGACTCACCGACTTTAAAGACATTTTAGGCTTTCCCATCGCCGCCAACGGCACACGCATTTCGCTATTTTTAGCGTCGGGTTTTATGTTGATCCTTGCCTACATCGCCTGCCGCTATATAGTCACTTCGCGCATGGGGAAAATTATTGTCTCGATTCGCGATGCTGAAAGCCGCACGCGCTTTTGCGGCTACAAAGTGGAATCCTACAAACTCTGGCTATTTGTTTTCTCGGCGGTACTCGCCGGTATTGCCGGTGCCCTGTATGTACCGCAGGTGGGCATTATCAATCCGGGCGAATTTTCTCCTCTCAATTCGATTGAATTAGTGGTGTGGGTTGCTACCGGTGGGCGCGGCACATTGTTTGGTGCAATCGTCGGTGCCTTTACGGTGAATTACGGTAAAACTATTTTTACTTCCTATTCACCGGAGACCTGGTTGTTCGCACTGGGCGCGCTCTTTGTAATCGTCACGCTCATTTTACCCAAAGGTTTGGTCGGCTTATTTAACCGCACAAAAAAAGCGCCGGTTACGCCAGCCGCTGAAACTACAACACCTGAATCCGTTGCAGCCAAGGAGACTGTGTAATGAATATTTTTTCACAGGCCCGCCGCACCCTTGGCCAACCAGATCCAAACTTTGGTGCGCCGCTGGACACCACCAAAGGCACCATCCTGTATGTCGAAGGTATCAGCGTGAGTTTTGATGGTTTTCGCGCGCTCAACAATTTAAACCTCTACATCAATGAAGGTGAATTGCGCTGCATTATCGGCCCCAATGGCGCGGGCAAAACCACCATGATGGATGTAATTACCGGCAAAACCAAACCGGATGAAGGCAGCGTGTATTTCGGCCAACAAATTAATTTGCTGGAGCTTTCCGAACACCAAATTGCGCGCGGTGGTATTGGCCGTAAATTCCAGAAGCCCACTATTTTTGAAGCGCTCAGCGTGTATGAAAATCTGGAGCTGGCAACCGCTGCTGATAAACGCGTGTGGTGGACACTCACCCAACAATTAAACAGCGCGCAAAAATTTCGCATTGATGAAGTACTGGTACAAATCGGCTTACAGGAACATCGCCACAAAAATGCAGGCTCACTGTCCCACGGCCAAAAGCAGTGGTTGGAGATCGGCATGCTGTTGATGCAAAACCCGCGCGTGCTGCTGGTCGATGAACCCGTCGCCGGTATGACCGGTGAAGAAACGGAGAAAACCGCTGAGCTGTTATTGTCGCTCGCGGGCGATCACTCGGTGATTGTGGTGGAGCACGATATGAAATTTGTTCGCTCTATTGCGCGCAAAGTCACCGTATTGCACCAGGGCTCGGTACTAACCGAGGGCACTATGGATCAAGTACAAAACGATCCAAAAGTCATTGAGGTGTACCTTGGTGAATAAATTGCGGGCGATTAAGATTGGAGTACAAATATGCTAACAATTAATAACATCAACCAATATTACGGCCAGAGCCATATCCTGTGGGATTTATCACTTACCCTGAAAGAAGGTACTTGCGGCTGCCTGATTGGCCGCAATGGCGTAGGCAAAACGACTTTACTGAAATGCATTACCGGTTTGTTGCCCGTGCGCGATGGTGCCATCCAATTAAACGGTTACGACATTAATAAACTCTCTACCGAAAACCGCGCGCGCGGCGGTATAGGTTTTGTGCCCCAGGGGCGGGAAATTTTTCCACTGCTTACCGTAGAAGAAAATTTAAAAATTTCACTGGGCGCGCGCAAAGATAACTCGCGCTTTATTCCCGGTTTGATTTACGAATTGTTTCCGGTATTAAAAGAAATGAAACACCGTCGCGGTGGCGACTTATCCGGTGGCCAACAACAGCAATTGGCGATTGGCCGTGCATTGGTGCTCGACCCGAAATTATTGATCCTCGACGAACCCACCGAAGGTATCCAGCCAAACGTGGTGCGCGATATAGGCGAGGTTATCCGCAAGCTCAATCGCGAATTGGGTTTGACCGTATTGCTCGTTGAACAAAAATTGCCTTTTGCGCGCCGCGTGGCCGATGATTTTTTTATTATGGAAAAAGGCAGCGTAGTGGCCACCGGGCCAATCGCTAACTTGAATGATGATCTGGTGCAGCGGTATTTGAGCGTATGATTTAGCGCTGGCCCGCCAGGCATTGCTTAGTAAGCAATGCCTTCCTCCCTCCTCTGACCTGATTCGCCGCTCGCCCCAAACTCCCTCTTCACATCGGTTTCCCGCCCTTCTGCAGGTTTTGTAAAGCCAGCCCTCCACAGTTATATACACCTTGACTATAAGACACCATTAGGTAATCCTAGTGCCGACTTGTACACGAGCATTTGTCCTGGCCCCAGGGGAGGCGGTCTGCATAGGCTGCTATGCTGATTAACCGACCCCAACATCAATATAAGAAGACACAACAATGATTCAACAAAACGCGCAAAAACTCTCCGTTGTAGAGAAAGTGGGCTATAGCCTTGGAGACTTGGCCGCCAACCTGATCTTCCAAACCCTTGTTACTTTCCTCGCCTTTTTCTATACCGATGTCTACGGCATATCGCCCGGCAAGGCCGCGATGATCATGGCGGCGGGCGGTATCTTCGGCGCCTTTTTCACCCCGGTGATGGGCATCATCGCCGACCGCACCAATACCCGCTGGGGCAAGTTTCGCCCCTGGCTGCTGTGGACCGCAATCCCCTTCGGCGCCGTGGCCTTACTCGCCTTTAGCACCCCGGATTTTGATGAGAACGGCAAAGTCGTTTATGCCTTCGCGACTTACATTGCCCTACTGGTGATCTATGCCGCAAACAACCTGCCCTACTCTGCATTAAGCGGCGTGCTCACCGGCAATATGGCCGAGCGCAATAGCTTGTCGGCCTATCGGTTCGTGGCGGTGATGGTTGCGCAATTTATTATCCAGGTCTTGTTGCTACCCCTGGTGCTGATCCTTGGCGATGGCGATAAAGCGGTGGGTTTCCACAACACCATGCTGCTCTTCTCAATCACCGGAACCATTTTCTTCTTGATCGCGTTTATCACCACCAAAGAACGTATCCTGCCCGTGATAGAAGCGCGCAATAGCATTGGCCAGGACCTCTCGGACCTGATGAAAAACCTGCCCTGGATTGTGATGCTGGCGGTAACCATCCTGGTGTTTGTCACCCTCGCCTTAAAAGGCGGCATGTATATTTATTATTTTGAAAACTATTTGAGCGAAGCACACCTTGCACAATTTTTAGATGATATTGGCTTTAACAGTTTTATCGCCGGGCTCAATAGTGTTCTCACCAGCATTGGTCTGTCGGAATTCCAATGGCCTAAAGATGCACCGACTTCTACCTTCAGCTTGTTTAATGGCTGCGGCATTATCATGATGATTGTCGGTATAGGTTTCTCGAAAAACCTCGCCGACAAATTCGGCAAACGCAATGTATTTGCGATAGCACTGTTCCTCTCCACTGTATTTGTATTCGCCTTCAAATTTTATTCCGCCGAGAGCATCGGCATTGTGTTTGTATCGCAGATCCTGCACGGCTTTTTCTATGGTGTAACTATTCCGCTGCTGTGGGCGATGATCGCCGACGTGGCCGATTACTCCGAGTGGAAAAACAATCGCCGCGCAACCGCGATGGTGTTTTCCGCAATGATCCTCGGGTTAAAGCTTGGCTTGACCATTGGCGGCTCCTTAGTCGCTGGCCTGCTCGCCCATTACGGCTACCAAGCAGGTTTGGCACAGCAAAACCCGGAAACTATTGAAGGCATTAAAACCGGCGTAAGTGTATTTGCGTCCCTGCCGTTCTTCCTCGCCGTGGGTTGCATGTTCTTCTTCTCAATCAATAAGAAGATGGAAACCCAAATCGAAGCCGACTTGAACGAACGCCGCAAAGCAGCGGGAAAATAATTCCCGCTGGTTCCGTTGCACATCGATAAACGAATTATTTTTGAAAATGAAAGTGAGAGATAGTTATGGCCGCTGAAGAAACCTTAGCTCCAGACGTTATCGCCGACTTGAAAGCACGCGCGATTTCCCAACCGCTGGTTGAACACATCTATACCGCCGACCCATCGGCGCATGTGTTCAATGGCAAGATTTATATTTATCCATCACACGATATTGAAGCAGGCATTCCGTTTAACGACAACGGCGATCATTTCGGCATGGAGGATTACCACGTAATCTCCCTCGACTCACCCGATAGCCCGGCAGTCGACAATGGTGTCGCCCTGCATGTAAAAGATGTTCCCTGGGCGCAGCGCCAAATGTGGGCGCCCGATGCTGCACATAAAAATGGAAAATACTATTTATATTTTCCGGCAAAACGTGCGGACAATATTTTCCAAATCGGTGTAGCGGTTGGCGATTCACCCATCGGGCCATTTAAAGCCGAACCTGAAGCCATCAAAGGCAGCTATTCCATCGACCCGGCTGTATTCGAAGATAGCGATGGCAGCTATTACATGTACGTCGGCGGTATCTGGGGCGGCCAGTTGCAGAATTATCGCAACAACCAATATGACGCGAATCGCGGTGAACCTGCAGACCATGAACCTGCACTCGGCCCCATA
>DATIGS010000074.1:0-25115 GCA_035481425.1 Cellvibrio sp.
CCATGGAGCGAACCATCCAGCCAGCCAAAACCTCGCAGCAATGCATAGTTCACTGTCCAGGGGCCTATACCGCGTACTTGGATTAATGCATTGTAAATATCCTGGGCGGCTAGAATGTTCCCTTGCCAGTAATCGTTTAGCCAGGATTCGAGGGGCAAGTTGCCAGTCCGAATCATCTTGCTCAGTTCTATGATTGTGTGTGCTTTTGTTTGTGAGAATCCCTGAGTACGCAGCTCATTAATGGTAACTGCGGCAATTTGCTCAGGATTGGGGTAGCACCAAATGCCGGACGAATGTCGCAGGCCTGCATATTGAATAAATTTCCTGCGTACAGATACTGCTGCATGCACACTAATTTGCTGTCCGATTATTGCCCAGGTCAGCGCTTCGAACGTGGTGGCTGCTTGCGGAACCCGTAAGCCTGACTGTTGATTGATTAAGCGGTTAAGTTGTGGATGATTTATCGTTGATGTTTCAAAATCGCTAATAGCCTGGTTTAGTCCGAGCATGTGTTGCGCGTGTTGTTGCAGGTGAAGTAGGGTTGTTTGGGGATCCAGTTTTTTTTGGCCTGAATCAAGATTAAGTTCTATGTCGACTTGGTTTCCAACAAATGTGAAAGAGAGGCGCGCCGGCATATCCTGCCAAACCATGCCTTTTTGTAATTGGTTTTCACCGACAATTTCGGCGATCATCTGGTCATCGCGCTGATGAAATGCCAAAAAGTCGGCTATCCGAAAATTATCTGGCAACGAAATACTTGTATTGATAATAGTTGGCATGGGTCAAGTTTTTGCGTGTTCAGCTTCTTGCGTCAGTAATTTTTGCTTTCTCTCTGCTCCCCAGCGATATCCGGATAAATTCCCATCGTTACGTACAACACGATGACAGGGAATGATCACTGCAATTGCATTGGCTGCGCAGGCTCCAGCGACAGCGCGAACAGCTTTGGGGGCGCCTATGGCCTCGGCGATTGCGCTATAGCTACGTGTTTCTCCTGCCGGGATTTGCTGCAGTGCTTGCCAAACGTGTTGTTGGAAAAGCGTGCCGCGAATATCCAGCGGCAATGTCAGGGCGAGGTGTGGTTGCTTAATTACAGCAACGACTTCATCAATCACCTTCTGAAAATTTTGATCACCCGCAATTAGTGTCGCTTTAGGATTTCGTTGTTGAAGATCTTTCAGTAGCAACGTTGGTTGATCACCAAATAAAACAGCGCAAATACCCCGGTCACTTTGTGCTATCAAAACTGTGCCAAGACTGCATTCGCTAAAGCCATAGCAAATGGTCATCGTGCATTTTTTTCTGGATGTTGCTTGGTATTGTTCATTTTCCTTGGCGCGATGGGCTTTCGCGTACGCTTTCGGTGTCAAACCCGTTGATTCTTTGAATAGTCGCTGTAGGTGATAACGGCTAATACCCGAATATGCCGCAAGTTCGGTAAGGCTTGGTTCTTGTTCTGCACGTTCTATAAAACGGCATAAATTAATAATGCGTTGGGTTTGGAGGGTATTGCTGTCCAGATATTGTGGATGGCAACGTTTACAGGCGCGGAAGCCTGCTGACTCTGCCTGGATGTGATCACTAAAAAATCGTACGTTGTCGGGATTGGGGCGGCGCGAAGGGCATCCAGGCCGACAATACACTCCAGTGGTAACGACGGCATAAACAAACTGGCCATCTGCACGGGAGTCGCCCAATAATGGCCAGCGAGGATCGGTGAGTGTAGTGAGAGATTCTGTCGCCATAGCAATAAACGAGATGTTTGGATTGAGGTTCACTCTAACGATAAACGCGCTGCCTCACATCCCAAATATTGCTATTACATTCGAAATATTTATCGCTCTTCTTCGGGTACCGCGTCGCGCTTGAGTAACTGTGGCACGCTAAGACTCAGCAAAAGTACGGTTGCGAATATCACCAGAGGGCCGCTGCCGCTCACCATAAATGGCGTCCAGTCCTTTACTGCATGAATTTCCCCGGTAAATGTTTGCGCCTTGAATGAGTCACTGTGGCTGATAATTTTGCCGTGGTTATCAATAATCGCGCTGGGACCATTATTAGTGCTGTAAACCAGATAGCGGCCGGTTTCAAGCGCGCGCATTTGTGCCATTTGCATAAATTGTTTGGATTGGATTGAATCCAGAAACCAGCCAAGGTTATTCACGCTGAGCAATACTTGCGTCTCCTTGGCTGCTTGGGCGATCAAGTCCGGATAGACAATTTCGTAGCAGATTGCTGGCGTGATGCGCACACCTTTTGCGATCAGCCCGTGTTGATCTTGTGGTCCCAAATGAATAAACGACGTGGGTAAATTAAAAAATTCAATCAGGCCGCGCAATTGATCTTCCAGTGGAACATATTCTCCAAAAGGAACCAGCCGACGCTTATGATAAAAACCATAACCTTGCCCGAGACCGGCAATTGAGTTGTAAAACTTTTGTTTATCGCGGTCTTCGTAAATAACACCGGTGAATAATGCAGTGTCATTTTCGGAGGCCTTGGTATTCATCTCTTCTAAAAATGGTAATGCTTCATGATAGGTAAGCGACGTGGGGATAGCGGCCTCTGGCCATACAACCCAATCGTTCTTCCATAAATCAGTGCTGAGATCACGCAATTGATCAAGTGCGGCGATGGTCGTATCCGAGTTAAAACTGAGTTTGGTACTTTGATCGACATTGGGTTGTACCATACCAATTTTAATGGGAGCCGAATCAGGTTCTGCCCATGTCATATTTTTCAGGCTTCCGCCGACAATCCAAAAAATTGCGCATGCGCAAGCAGCGATGGACAGGTTTATTTTTTTCGATTGCACATCATTAGTTCGCCATATCCATTCGGCTATGACGCCAGCCGTTAATGAAAGAATAAAACTAATTCCTATAACACCTGTTATTGGAGCCCAACCAGCCAAGGGGGTATTTAGGTGAGCATAACCTAAAGATAACCAGGGGAATCCAGTTAACAGCCAGGTGCGAATCCATTCGCCCAGTAACCAACAGGCGGGTAGGGCAATGATGACTCCGAAGGTATGGTAACTAAACCAGCGTGCAAAAATGTAAAAGGGAATAATGAAAAGGGCAGCCATAAAGCACGCAAAAATAAATACTAAAAAGCCGGCGAATAATGGTGATGCCCCGCCAAAATTATGAATACTCACATAAAGCCAATGAACACCCGCGCCGTAAAAACCCACGCCGAATACAAAACTGCGCCACAAAATTATTTTGATGGATTGGTTTTTCAGCAGGAGCGAAAGTGCGATCAAACTGATAATGGTAATCGGCCAAAAATTAAAGGGAGCAAAGCTCAGCGTGATGAGCGCTCCACTAACAAGTGCGATTAGCTGTGCGATAGGTCGTGGAAGATTTAAAATTTTAGCTTGCATGAGTATTGTCTAACGTTGTGCGGGTAAAAAAATCCCGCCGATTGGCGGGATTCGTATCAATTAATATTGTTGCATTAATCGCTCAATATCGTCAGCCGCAACAGATGAATTTGACGGTTGTCGGCATAGAGTACGCGGAATTGCATATTGTCTACCTGCGTAACTTCGTTGCGCTTGGGGAGATGCCCGAATTCTTGCATCAGTATTCCGCCAATAGTGTCGAAATCGTGATCGCTGAATTCTTTGTTAAAGAAATTGTTGAAATCTTCGATTGGGGTCAAGGCTTTAATGATGTAATCATTTTCGCTAACGCGTTTAATAAAATCAGTTGTTTCTTCCTGCTCGTCAGTTTCATCTTCAATCTCACCGACAATTTCTTCAAGGATGTCTTCAATCGTGAGCAAACCGGTAATGCCACCGTATTCATCCATGACTAATGCCATGTGATAACGGTTTTCGCGGAACTCACGTAGTAACACGTTGACGCGTTTACTCTCGGGAATAATGGTGGCGGGGCGCAAGATAGTTTCCAGATTAAAATTCTCTGTCCCTTTCAGTGCGAGCGGCAGCAAATCTTTAGCCAGCAAAATGCCTTTCACATCATCGATATTTTCACCGATGACCGGAAAGCGGGAGTGACCGGATTCTATCAGTTGAGGTAAATATTCTTGCGGTGAATCTTCAAGTCGGATCGCCACTATGTGTGAGCGAGGTACCATGATCTCACGGGCTTGAAGGGAAGATACATCCAATGCGCCCTCAATAATGCTCAGGGCTTCCTGGTCTAGCAGTTGGTTGTCTGCTGCATCTTTGATGATTTCCAGCAGCTCATCGCGGGATTTAGGCTCTGCACTGAAAGCATGGAGAACTTTATCCAGCCAGGATCGCTCATGCTTTTCAGGGCGCTCGTGTTTTTCGGTAGTGGTGCTACTCGGATGGTCGTCCGACATGATGTAATTTCCCAAGGTCTTTTATTCTTCAACAATGTCTTGATAAGGGGCAGGATACCCTAAACCAGTTACGATTTGAGTTTCCAGCGTTTCCATGATTTCAGCCTCGTCATCGTCAATATGATCGAAACCTACTAAATGAAGCGTGCCGTGTACCAACATATGAGCCCAGTGTGCCGGCAGTGTTTTACCTTGCTCTTGGGCTTCACGCTCCACAACCGGCGCACAAATAACCAAATCGCCGAGTAGCGGTATACCTATTTCTTCAGCGATGTCAGCGGGAAAGGAGAGCACATTGGTCGGATAGTCTTTACCCCGATATTGTGCATTCAATTCCCGGCCTTCGGCTTCATCTACGATATAGACACTGACCTCAGCTTCCTCAAATTGCTGGCTTTGCAGCGCAGCGCTAATCCATCGCTCTAACTCAGGTACCGCGGGCAGCAGCTGGCTTTGGCTATTACTTTCGATATCAATTTGGTAGGTCATTTCAATCGTGCTTTGGCTGCTGCTGTTCAAAGGCTTCATAAGCTTCGACGATACGCTGCACTATCGGATGGCGTACCACGTCTTTGGAGGTGAAGTTGGTGAAGCTGATGCCGTTGACGTTATCCAATACTTCAAGTGCATGGCGCAAACCGGAAGCCATGCCTCTGGGAAGGTCGATTTGGGTCGGGTCGCCAGTGATGACTGCAGTGGTACCAAAGCCGATACGCGTCAGGAACATCTTCATCTGCTCGCGAGTGGTGTTTTGGCTTTCATCGAGAATCACAAAAGAGTTGTTTAGCGTACGGCCACGCATAAATGCCAGTGGCGCAACTTCGATAACTCCTCGTTCCATCAGCTTGCCCACCGTATCGAAGCCCAACATTTCAAACAGTGCGTCATAGAGCGGGCGCAGGTAAGGGTCTACTTTTTGGGCAAGATCACCAGGCAGGAAGCCAAGTTTTTCTCCCGCTTCAACCGCCGGCCGCACCAGGAGAATCCGTTCGATCTCGTTTTTGAGTAGGGCTTCAACCGCACAGGCTACGGCGAGATAGGTCTTGCCGGTGCCTGCGGGGCCAATACCAAAATTGATGTCGTTCTTTTGTATGGCACGAACATAACGTTGCTGGTTCAATCCGCGCGGCTTAATAGTGCATTTTTTTGTACGAATCAGCGTAATTCCGCCTTCATCGTCACTCTTATCTGAAGTTGTAGCTGGCAGGTTTCCTGCCAGCGTCTGGTTTTCAGCGTTATCCAGTTGTTCCATAAGTTGTTCAATACCAGAAGTTTGCAGTGCCAAATGCACTTCATCGGGAGTGAGTTCGTCTTGTTCGGTTGTTTGATAGAGCGTGCGTAGTAGCTCGGCCCCTGCTCGAATTTTGGTCGGGGGACCGATCAATTCAAACTCGCTGCCGCGATTGCGAATTTCGATCCCGAGGCGTTCTTCAATTTGACGTAGATGTTGGCCAAGAAGGCCGCAGAGGTTGGCAAGGCGACGACTATCACTGGGTTCCAACGTTAGCGGTTGGGAGATGATTTGCGAGGGGGTTATAACCTGAGTATTCAAAGTGGTTGATAAGCTCTTGTTGCTCAATGAAAACCAAGACTAAACCATTCGGCGAGAGTGATAAAGCCTAAATTGCAGCTGAATCCTGGCTGAATATCACTATAACCTCAGGCATTTTTTAAGTTGTTTTGATAAGCTTTTGTATTTATTGATTTTTTTAAGAGAATTGTAGAGGCGGGAGTAAAATTGAAAAAACCTCGACAGCCTTGATGGTTTCTAAAGCGTGTGGTTCATATATTTGGTATCGCTCGCGAACTCATCATGATTTAGAGGGGGGTATTAAAACAGTCTTGCTATCTGCTCATTATTTCGACAGGTCTCACTAATTAGGGGTTGCGCTGGTGTTTCGGTCGCCAGATCGTTTCAAATGATAAAAACATCGGTTAAGTATGAATGACGGCCGGTTTTAAAGCTCGAAAACTTCACTCTTTCTAAATTTTCATTTTCTACGAAAATAATTCATCTTTTTGCAATAACTACAATGATTGTAATTATATGCGCCATTTTCTCCACAGCGATTGATCCGTCTTGCTCGAAACAGACAACAGGATTATCTCTCTCGCCTTAAGACTCATAGCGACGCAAATTGGTTGTTTTTAGATTGATCCCCTTAAATAGCGGGGCTTTTTCAAACGCTTTCTTTGTGCGTTTATCTCCTTTATTGCTTAGTACCAAACTGTACATAGCGAATAATTTATTTTTCCTCTTTAATCGCTAGTTGGCATGTTCATTGAACGTAAGAAAGTGAATGTTCCAAAAAAGGAGAATCCTATGCTTTATTATTCATTGGTATTTTTTGTGATTGCCATTATCGCTGGCCTCTTAGGCTTTGGTGGTATTGCTGGTGCGGCAACGGGAATAGCGCAAATATTATTTTTTGTATTTTTAGTTCTATTTGTATTGTCACTTATTTTTGGCAGACGTCGCCTATAAGTGAAATTGCATATTCATAAATGGATTTTTTAGCCGTTTCCACTATCGTCAATATGTTTATCAATATCTGAGAGGTAATTTTTATGGCTATCCAAAGTTCAGTATCGAGTAAGGAAAATGGAAAGTTGGATGATGTGTCAAAATTAGATGATATATCTATGTCTGAAGCCATTGCTCAATTTAAGGCAGCAACTTCCAGTATTTATGATGCAGTTGGTTTGATTGGTAGCGCATCTGCCGCAAGCGCAAAAGTTCGTCTCGACGAAGGCAAGGCGCGTGCGATAGAGCTGGAAGAAAGAGCTGAAGAGTTGGTTCGCGCTAAACCAATGGTGACGGTCGGTGTTGCTTTTGCGGCCGGATGGCTCGTTTCCTATTTATTGCGTCGCCACTGAGTATGTGAGTGATGAGTGATCGTGATCAATCTGAGATTCCCTTGGGGGGTAAACCCCAAGGGAATTTTTATAAGGATGATTTGCTGGAAGAGAATGCTGCAGGAAATCCTGAGTCTGATATTAACAAATCAAACTGGCAGCAAGATGTAGAACAAACGATACAACTAGGTCAACACTTCGTGGGAGTGTTGGTTGGAATCGTAGATCTCGCTCGGGTTGAAGTGGAGCTCGCTATTCGCACTTTCCCGAAAGTTTTGATGTTGTGGCTGATAATGATGCCCATCATATTGTTAACGTGGTGCGCTTTTTCTGCATTAGTTGCATGGGCCGTATATGCGGCCAGTGAAGAAATAGGTGCGGGAATCCTGGCATTTTTTTTACTCCAGGTTTTTCTATTGTTAACCTGCCGGTGGCTGTATGTGAAATACCGGAAATATATGACGTTACCTTACACGCGAGCGCACATTGATAGTTTTATACGGAGGGCACAGAATGAATTTAATGACCGAAGTAAAACAAAAAAATAAACAATTATTGTTGCGTGACGCGGCACTGGAACAAAAACTTTCTGCAAGAGTTAATACTCCTGCTATTGGTTCTTTTTTAGTGACTTTTATTGCCGCTCCATTCATTATCGGTGCGATGGCTCATTGTGTGCTGGGGTCAAACAGGGCTGCATCACGAAGATTATATCGTCTTGCGTTGCCGGGATTGAGGCTGTGGTCACTTCGCTAGCTCGTCGTCTAAAGTTGTGACGCGTGTTGCTAAGTTGTTGATAACTGCTGCTTTCTTTCGTCTGACTGGTGCTAGAATGAGCGTCGAATGCTAGCGACCCAGGAGGATATTAACCGTGGCTGATGTTTTACTTGTTGATGATGATAAACGTTTTTTGGACGCAACGGCACAACTGCTGAGTTTGTTGGGCCACAGCGTAGATATTGCAGATTCAGTTGCGCATGCACGTGAGCTGATTGGGAAAAATTTATACACCCACATGATTCTGGATTTAATCCTGCCTGATGGCAGCGGCTTGCACTTGTTGGAAGCATTGCCAGCGCAAAGCAAAACAAAAATTACATTTATTACCGGGCATCCCTCCATCAAATTCATCGTAAAAAAATTATACGGCTCAAATATTGGTTACTTAATTAAACCTATTGATTTAGAGCAATTAGAATCTTTATTTGCGATAGGTTCTCCGGCAGCAGGAAAAATAGAATCGCCTGTCAAGTTGCATTTTAATTGCTTGGTGGGCGAGTCGGCTCCCATGCAGCAACTTTATGAAATGATTGAGCGAGTGGCAGCAACCAAGGCCAACGTTATGCTGCTTGGAGAAAGTGGTGTTGGAAAAGAAATGGTCGCGGCTGCAATTCATTGCGCCAGTCAAGTTGATGGCAGTTATGTGGCGGCGAACTGCGGCGCTTTTTCTCGTGAGCTCATCGGTAGTGAACTGTTTGGTCATGAAAAAGGCGCATTTACGGGAGCCACTCACCGCAAGATAGGTGTTTTTGAACAAGCCAATAAAGGAACTTTATTTTTGGATGAAGTTACCGAAATGCCTATTGATTTACAGCCTAATTTGTTACGGGTTCTTGAAACGCAAAAGTTAACTCGTTTGGGCGCTACAACTACAGTTGATATCGAATGTAGAGTTGTGTCAGCTACCAACCGCACAGAGCAAGATATGGCAGCACAAGGATGCTTGCGCGAAGACTTATATTTTCGCTTGGCGGTGTTTCCTATTTCCATTCCACCTTTACGATCACGCAAAGAAGATATTCCCTTATTGGTTCAATATTTTTTAGCAGGGTTCAATCAAGAATACGGCGGCGATATTAGTATTGATGATGCCGCTATGAAACGATTGATGGACTACGATTGGCCTGGCAATGTGCGCGAACTCCGCCATGTTATACATCGTGCTTATATTATGGCTGATCAAAAACAAAAATTATTGGTTTTGCCCCAAAGCCTTACGTCGCCTTTTTCGAAAGCTGCAAATCAGCCCCAGGTTGGAGTCCGCGTCGGAAAAACAGTTGAAGAAGTGGAGCGTGAGCTTATTGAATCTACGTTAGAGCATTTTGACGGTGATAAGAAGCAAGCAGCGGACGTTCTTGGTATTAGTTTGAAAACACTCTATAACCGATTAAATAGTTATGGAAATGTTGAGTTATAGGAGTCGGATATGGATGGTAAAAAAAATAAATTTGTTCACGATCTGCGCAACCCGTTAAATACTATTTCCATTAACGCAGAGCTGGGTAAGTTGACTTTGGAGCGCACGGGAGATATTCGCAAAGCAATTAGCATATTTGAAACTATTTTGGTGGAGTGCAGGCAATGTAGCCAAGTGCTCGAAACTCTACAGGATACCAAATTCATCTATGCCAAGAGTGAATGTGAAGAGAGCAAAATTCAGTGAGTGTAGAGTCATTAGTTGATGATAATTCTTTCAATAAAAAGATTATTAATAAACTACCTAGCTCAGTTTGGGTGATGGTGCTTTCCGCTGCGATTACTTTTTTTTCCGTAAGTTCGGTGTTTACCTATCGCTCGATTGATGTCATTACCGAAAATAACATCAGTATCAATAATACTCTGCAAACCATTAATTTCATCAAGGATCTGAATAAGGAGCTCGCTGCGGCTGAATCCAGTCAAAGGGGCTACTTGTTAACAGAAGATCCGGATTATTTGCAGCCTTACCATCAGACACTGATCGTTGTCGATGGCTTGTTGCAAGAGCTTGGTCAGGCAACCTCGGATCTACCGCGACAAAAAGATCGGTTTTTGTTATTACATACCTATGTGCGTAACAAAATTGACGATATGCAGCGCATCGTTGCTTTAACTGATCGGGACCAAATTCGCGCGGCAATACGTCAAGTAAAGACTGATGAAGGGATAGAGTTGATGCGCGCCATTTCCCAGCTATTGGCGGAAATGGAAAATGATGAATTTTTGCTGCTTGAAGAAAACAAGATTGTTGCGGCGGATAATAGGGAATTTATCTTAATGGCGCTTCTACTGGCGAATGGTGTTGGTTTGCTGTTGTCCTTAGGTGTTTTTTATTATTTGTATCGCAATTCAAACAAGGTAGCTGAATTGAATTCGGCTCTCGCTCTTGCAAACGCTGAACTGGAAGAGAAGGTAGGGGCTCGCACCCTGGCATTATTGCAATATTCTGAAGAGTTGCAGCGGAGCAATAGAGAACTGGAAGAGTTTGCATTTGTCGCTTCACATGATCTGCAAGAACCATTGCGCAAAATTCGCGCTTTTGGTGACCGCCTGCAACAAAAATTTTCTGCCCAGTTGGGCGATTCCGGTTCGGACTATATATCGCGCATGCAATCGGCATCGGAGCGAATGTCTACGCTAATTGATGACTTGTTAAGTTTTTCTCGAGTTGCAACCAAGCAGATACCCTTTGTCAGTGTTGATTTAAATGATGTTATGCGCAGGGTGATGGGTGACCTTGATTATTATATTGAAGAAACGAACGCGCAATTGCATATAGATCCTTTGCCGACAATTGATGCTGACCCGTCCCAGATTGCACAAGTATTTACGAATTTAATTGCAAACAGTTTGAAATTTCGCCTCCCTGATACCCGCCCCATAATTACCGTTACCTGTGAAACTAATGTTGCCTCTCCCATTACGGATGATTCGCGAGCCTGGTGTTGTCTACGACATTCAGATCTGGGGATTGGTTTTGAGGCGCAATATGCGGAGCGGGTATTTAGTTTATTTCAGCGCCTCCATGGTCGTGATGAATATTCAGGTACCGGCATAGGGTTGGCACTGTGCCGCAAAATTATAGAGCGACATGGTGGTACAATTACGGCCCAGAGTGCGCTGGGAGAAGGGGCAGTTTTTACTATCTATTTGCCGATGACACAAGCGGTCATTGAGCCTCTGTCTGATTTACTAGCCGATGCGCAGTAATGAGTTAATCGTATTTTAGACAATTAAGGGTATCTCAATGGAGACTCCAAAAAAAACCTTGATTATCTTGATGGCGGACGACGACGCCGATGACAGGTTATTGGCGATGGAAGCCATGCACGAAAGTAGGGTTCTCAATGAGCTCCATTTCGTTGAAGACGGCGTGCAATTATTAAATTATTTACACGGTAAAGATCTTTATTCCGATCGCGCTTTATATCCGATGCCAGGGTTAATTTTATTGGATCTTAATATGCCGAAAAAGGATGGCAGGGAGGCATTAGCAGAAATCAAGGCAGATCCGCGTTTACGCCGGATTCCGGTAGTAATTTTGACAACCTCTAAAGCGGAAGCGGACATGGTGAAGGGTTATGATTTAGGAGCTGCTTCCTATATCACCAAGCCGGTTACATTTGATGCGCTTGTAGAACTGATGCGAACCCTGGGTAAGTACTGGGTGGAATTTGTAGAATTGCCCTAGCGATTAGGGAGGCTGATCCAGTATGCAGAATGTGAAATTATTAATTATCGATGATGATGAAGATGACTTCTTACTTGTTAAGGATTTATTGGAGGATATTAGTCAAACCTGCATATTGGACTGGGCATCTACTTATGAAGATGGGCAGCGTTTATTAGCAGAAGATAGGCACGATTTATGTCTAATGGATTACAAGCTTGGTGCTCGGGATGGTATCGAATTATTAAAGTTTTCTCATGAGGTAGGGTTTTCCGGCCCGGTGATTCTACTTACTGGCATGCACCAAGTTGAGGTTGATCGTCAGGCATTACAGGCTGGTGCCGTTGATTATCTAGTAAAATCAAAACTAAGTGCGGAGCAGTTGGCTCGCGCAATTCGCTATGCGTTAGCACGTCGCGAAGTCGAAAAAGAGCGGGTTGAGCGATTAAAAGCGGAATCGGAAAATAGATTAAAAAGTGAATTTCTTGCGCATCTTAGTCATGAGCTGCGCACGCCATTATCAGCAATTTTAGGTTTTACTGAACTGCTTCTGAGTAAAAACAATGATGCAGAATGCTCTGCACATCTGCGTATTGTTCATCGCAATGGAAAACATCTTTTAGGTCTTCTCAACGATATTCTCGACCTTTCCAAAATTGAAGCTGGCAAGTTGGAGCTAGAAAAGCAACCAGTTGTACTCTCGGCTTTTCTTACCGATATTTATTTCCTGATGCAAGGTACAGCAGCAGATAAGAATCTGCAGCTGTACATTGAAGCACCATCGCCGTTACCGGTGACTATTTACACAGATCCAATGCGTTTGCGCCAGATTTTGTTAAACCTTATGGGGAATGCTATTAAATTTACCCCTGAAGGATACGTGTTGTTGAGAATAGATTGGGTAGATGAAGATAATAAAAAGAAGCTTCGGTTTTGCGTCAAGGATACTGGTATTGGTATTTGCGAAGAAACGTTGAATGTCGTATTTGAACCTTTTGTGCAGTCGAAGAACTCTCAAGTACATCCGCGAGCGGGTACAGGCTTGGGCCTCACTATTAGCAAACAGCTGGTAGAGCGTTTGGGTGGCTATATCCGGGTGACAAGCGAAGTTGGTGTGGGTAGTGAATTCAGTTTCACTGTGGAGCTGGATGAATTTGCCTGTGCCGAAACGGAAATGCTGCGTTTGAATTTTGATACTGGTTTCGAAAATAGTTTGAAAATTCCCCGTTTTAGTGGCCGTGTACTTGTCGTAGATGATCTGCGTGATATGCGCACATTGATTGGTCATTTTGTTGAGCTCACCGGCGCAGAAGTTGTTTATGCATCCGACGGAGCTGATGCGGTAAGTATTGTTAATAAGGAAAGTTTTTTAGGAAATCCATTTGATTTGGTGCTGATGGATATTCATATGCCGGTGATGGATGGTCATCAGGCTGCACAGCAACTCCGTTATGAAGGTTATACGTTACCGCTGGTTGCGTTGACTGCGGCGCATATGAAGGGTGATATGGATCGTTGTTTTGAGTCAGGTTTTACTGCTTATCTAGGTAAGCCTCTGGATCAGGCTCGCTTATACAATTGCCTTGCCCGCTTCCTGATTGCGGCGAAAGACGAGGCCATAGTTTCATCGCAAGTGAAATCCATTTTAGTAATCGAAGATGATATAGATACCCTGGCTGCAATGGCGGGCTTGTTAAATCTAATGGGGTGGCAGGTTTTCAGTGCGTCAAACGCTCGCGATGCATTGGAGCTACTGGATGAGTGCGAGCCGCATACGGTATTAATCGATTTGAATTTGCCGGACATGAATGGTTATGAGTGTGCTGCACGAATTAATAAGCAGAAGCCTCAAACGCGGATTGTTATTGCCAGTGGTGAGGCTGTTGATCAACAACGTGCGAAAGAAGCCGGTATCACCGCTAGTTTATTAAAACCGGCTTCGTTGGCTGAGCTTGAAGCTATTTTACAGTGAGATGCGTGTGTCCATTTCAATACACTCTTTCTTTGTAATTCTTGCAAAAAAATCATCAAATAATTCTCGTCACGATTAATTTTTCGCTGGCAGTCCCCGTGAATAGTGCGTTTTACAAGATTGGCACGCAATAAGCTTTATACATGTCGAAACAACAAAATGCATAAGGAGTTTATATGAGCTTATTACAACGTGTATTTATCATCGCTTTGTTAGCTGTTCCCTTAGCTGCGTGTGATTCAAATGACGGAGCAGCAGAAAAAATGGGTGAAAATGTTGATAAAGCGCTTGATGAAACCCGCGATAAGCTGGACGACGCGGGCGACGAAATCAAGGACGGTGTTGAGGATGCCTGTGAAGAGGCCTCCGACGAGAACTGCTAATCTATTGCAGCCTCGTTAAATAAAAATCCCCGTATTGGCTACACCAATACGGGGATTTTTTTTAGGCGTTGATTTGTAAACGCTTATTTAATCCAATCTGCATCCAGCTCTGAACTTACCAATGTCCCGCGCAATGAATTCGTCAGTGCTTCTTCAATAAGAATATCTGCAAACTTTCCAATTAAATCGGCATTGTCGCTGCGGAAATTAGTAACCCGGTTGTTTTCGGTGCGGCCGCACAGCTGACCTGGGTCTTTTTTGGAATAGCCGGTCACCAGAATTCGTTCGGTATTGCCTACCATGCGGCGGCTAATCGCCAGTGCTTGCTGAGTTAAACGGTCTTGCAAAATAGCAAGGCGCTGTTTTTTCACATCTTCCGGTGTGTCATCAGGGAAATCTGCAGCAGGTGTGCCGGGGCGGGCGCTGTAAATAAAGCTATAGGAAGTATCGAAATCCATATCGTGGATCAGTTTCATCGTTGCTTCAAAATCCGCATCCGTCTCCCCGGGGAAGCCGATAATAAAGTCTGAAGAAAAGCTGATGTTAGGGCGATTCTTCTTAATTCGGCGCAATTTGGATTTGTATTCCAGCGCCGTATGGCCGCGCTTCATTGCCATCAAGATACGGTCCGAACCACTTTGCACTGGTAAGTGTAGGTGGCTCACCAATTCGGGAACCTGGTTGTAGACTTCAATCAGCGCATCGCTAAATTCCACCGGGTGCGAAGTGGTGAAGCGGATGCGGTCAATGCCATCGATGGCGGCGACATAGGTAATAAGTTCCGCCAGGTCAATGGTGGTACCGTCAGCGGTATCACCCCGATAGGCGTTAACGTTTTGACCTAACAGATTGACTTCGCGTACGCCCTGTTGTGCCAAGTGCAGGATCTCCGCCATAACATCGGCTACCGGGCGGCTGACTTCTTCGCCGCGGGTATAGGGCACTACACAAAAAGTACAGTACTTGGAGCAGCCTTCCATAATGGATACAAAGGCGCTCACGCCATCGGCGTCAGGCTGCGGTAAGCGGTCGAACTTCTCGATTTCAGGGAAGCTGACATCCACGACTACCACACCATTGTTCTTTTTGGTCTCCATCATTTCGGGGAGGCGATGCAGGGTTTGCGGGCCAAAGATCAAGTCAACATAAGGAGCGCGCTTGGCAATGGCATCACCTTCCTGGCTGGCCACACAGCCGCCGACGCCAATCACCAGCTCAGGGTTCTTTTTCTTGAGTTTTTTCCAGCGACCGAGTTCATGGAATAGGCGTTCTTGCGCCTTTTCACGGATGGAGCAGGTATTGATCAGGATCACATCGGCGTCTTCCGGGTCTTCGGTTGGCACCATATTGTGCGATTCGCCTAGCAAATCCTTCATGCGCGATGAATCATATTCATTCATCTGGCAGCCATGGGTTTTGATATAGAGCTTTTTAATCGGCGCTTCTGTGGTGGACATCGAACTACTACCTGCTTGGACTTTCGCTGACTGATGCGTATTGATAACCAATGATTTGATTAAAAAACACGCAGAAAATGAGGCGCGCATTATAGCTATCTTATGGGGTAAAGCCTATAGAAAAGCCGGGGCGGAATGATTCCCTGCAGCGACGGCTGGGCGCCCGTGTTACCATGCGCGCCCGCATTCCAGCCTCTACATTGCTATTCCCGATTTAATATTCCTTATTTGTTCAATAGGTACACCATGAAAAAGACGTTCAAGCTCCACATTGAAGGCAAAAATCCCGATCGCTTGCTCGAGGCAATCAAGCACGAAGTGCGTAAGTACGTAAAACGCGAGCGCGGTAAAGCCCTGCCTAAGGGTGTGGATTATTGGGCCTTCGACTGTAAGTTTGGTGTGACCGCAGATGCTGCCGAGGTGGTACGTTTGGCCGAAATCACCAAAAAGATGGACGAGGTGGCTGCGGCTGGCGGTGATAGTTTTTACGTGGAGATCCTTGCAGGTCATGGCGTTCGAAAACCACGCGAACTGACTGATGAAAGTCTCGATAATGACGAAGACTTAAACGACTAATGTTTGTTTTTGGCAAGCTGTTATCTGCATGATGGCAGCTTGGTCGCACCATATTTTTTCCAAACCCCCGTCTGCGCTTTAATCTCCCCCAAACCATCTTTTGTTTTCCCGTGCTGCCAATTAAATTGGCGCATGGCGTTAAAATCATCAATTTATTATTTTTAAAGTTAACGCGGAATATAAAACTGGATTTATATTCAAAGATCTCCTTTTGAAACAAAAATAGACATTAAAAATAAATATATTCTGGATATTCTCGTTTTTTAGATCTATTTTTTTATTCGAACAAATAATCACGCTTAAACGGAACTTATCTGAAAAATCATTTTTGAAAAACAAAAGTGTCATTTTTTAAGTAGACGCCTGAGCTGACGTACATCAAACAGGGGAGTGGTATGCAATTTCAATATGCTGATGTCGTATTGTTTTTGAAACGACCTACGAAAAGCTCGCCAATTACTCCGTTTACCTTTCCTAATCGAACTCCAACTCCTGTCACTTCACCAACACGCAATTTAATCGGCGTTTTAATTTATTGAAATTGGTGCGAGCGTTTTCCGAACGCTCCAATCAAGCATTTTTGTTATGCATTAGTCGCACATTTATTAACGGCACAAGGAGCGCTTTAATGAAAAAACGTCACGCACACACATTGCTGGGGGGCGCCATTCTCGCTGCAATATCAATCACAAGTAGCACTCCCTTATGGGCGGCAACGGATGCGGAACTGGAGCAATTGCGTAAGGAATTAAACAATGCGCAAAACTCCATACGGCAACTCGAAAGCAAAATTAAAACTATCGAACAAAAGGGGACGACACAAGTCACCAATGAAGCTCTGGTGGTTGTTACCGAAGAAAAAGCCAGCGACTCCAACTTTGAAGTTTATGGTTTTGGGATGGTTGACTACATTCAGGATTTCAACCGCGTTAATCCTGCTTGGGATTCCACTTTGCGTCCGTCCCGCATTCCTACTACCGAAGGACTGTACGGGAGCGATGGCCAAGCGATATTAAGTGCACGCCAAAGCCGATTGGGTGTTAATTACAGTTTGCCTGTGGGCAGCGAAACGCTCGTTACCAAATTTGAGTTTGATTTATTTGGCGTGGGGAGCGATGAAGGGCAAACCACAATTCGCTTGCGCCACGCATACGGCGAGTGGGGCGATTGGCTTGGCGGTCAAACCAATTCCCTGTTTATGGATGTCGATTTATTTCCGAATACCATCGATTACTGGGGACCATCGGGCATGGTGTTTTTGCGCAATCCGCAAATTCGTTGGACTCCCGTTAAAGGCTCGACCACGTTTGCGGTCGCGATGGAAAATCCCGGTGTCGATGTTGATACTAGCGGCCCTTATTCCAACTCATCTATCCAGGGCAACGAGACCTTTCCCGATATCACATCCCAGCTGCGCTTTAATGAAGATTGGGGGCATATACAAATCGCCGGCATTTTGCGCCAGCTTGATTATGAATCAATGAGTACTCCCGACCATAAACCCAGCGGCAGTGAAACCGGGTGGGGCATCAACCTGTCGTCCAATTTCAAGTTTGCCAATGATACGTTGCGCCTGGGTGCTGTATATGGCGAAGGTATTGCGACTTATATGAATGACGGTGGTATGGACATGGGTACGCAAAGTATTTCCGATGAGCCTATGGCCGCTGTGCCCTTAACCGGTGTAATTGCGTATTACGACCTCAGCTGGAATTCGCAGTGGAGTACCTCGTTTGGTTACAGCTATACCGAAGTGGATAACGAACGTTTTCAAGGGAGTGAAGCTTTCCAAAAAGGTGAGTACGCATCGATCAACCTGCTTTACGCACCTTCCAAACCCATCATGATGGGAGTTGAGTATCTTTGGGGACAACGCACCGATAATAGTGGTGAAACCGGAGAGGATAATCGCATCCAGTTTTCGATGAAGTACAGCTTTTCCAGTTTGGATTTCTAAGTAATAAATGTATTTATCAGCAATTTCACATGGGTGTTATTAAGGCACGACTAGGAGAAAAATATGTTATTGCGCAATTTTTTTAAAAAAACTGCATTGCAAATAAGCATCGTTTGCATCGCGAGTTTGACTGGTATTGCCAGTGTATCGGCAGCGGAATTAACGAAGGAAAATATTGAAAAAGCGATGGGCGAAGCCTATGCAAAATTCAAAGGTTTGCAAGAAGGTGCTAATGCAGATTACATACCCGCATTGGCAAAAGTAGATTCGAATATTTATGGCATCGCGGTTGTGACTGCTGATGGCAAAGTCTACACGCTGGGGGATATCAAATCAGAAGTATCGATCCAGTCGATCTCCAAGGTGTTCACCATGGCATTGGTGATGGAGGAATCAGGCCCGGATGCGATTCTCAATAACATGGGCGTTGATGCAACCGGCCAAGTGTTTAACTCCATCGTCGCCGTTGAACAATATAAAGGCGCGGAGATGAATCCTTTGGTCAACCCCGGTGCCATTACCGCAACCAGTATGGTGACCGGAAATAGCTACAAACAAATTTGGGGCAAAATTATCGATAAGTACGACGAGTTTGCCGGCCGTAAACTCAGTGTGCTTGAAGATGTTTATAAATCCGAAGCTGCTACCAACCAACGCAATCAGGCTATTGCATCCTTAATGTCAGCCTATGGCCACATTAAAGGGGATTTCTTGCAGGCAACTGATATCTACACCAAGCAATGTTCAGTCGGTGTGAATGCGAAAGATCTCGCGACAATGGCTGCAACACTTGCTAACCACGGCAAAAATCCAATCACCGGCAAGCAAGTGATCAAGGGCGATAACGTGCCGGAAATCCTCGCGATTATGTCGACCGCCGGCCTTTACGATGATTCCGGTAAGTGGTTATACAGAACAGGTCTGCCTGCCAAGAGCGGAGTGGGTGGTGGCATCATCGCGGTATCACCGGGTAAATTCGGTATCGCGGTAATTTCCCCACCATTAGATGCAGCGGGTAATAGCGTGCGTGCGCAAAAAGCGATTGAGTATATTTCTAACGCCTTGGGCGGCAATCCATATGATGTGTCTGCAAAGTAAACGGATAAACAATTGATTCATGCGGCGTGCATAGCACGCCGCTGTTATTACCGAGGGAGTAATTATGCTAAGCCGACCATTGCAGAACACGGCCAAATTCTTTTCACATTTACACCTGAAAAAAACGTTCATCACTACCATTGCTGCATTGGCAATGGCAGGTTCAAACATCTCGGTAGCTGCCGATAAATATTTATTTAACGACAGTCACTTTCATCTGACCAACTATGTGCAGCAAGGCACGGACATCCATGATTATCTGAAAATCATGGGCGATAAAGTTGGCCGCTCGACCTTGTTCGGCATTCCCCTACAGCAAACCTGGTCCCATGAGGTGACTGGCGAATTTGCGCCAACCTATTATTTGCAAAGCGATGCGCCTCTGTACTACTACTCGTTTACCGATGCGTATATTGCGCAGACTTATTTGTCGCTCAGCAAAAAAGATCGCAAACGTTTTGATCCTATGATCACCGGTTTTAATCCCGCCGATATGTATGGCGTTGATCATATTCGTCGTGTGTTGCATGCATTCCCCGGCGTATTTTCCGGCATTGGGGAATTTACGATCCACAAGGAATTTGTGTCCGCAAAAGTGGCCGGTGACACTGCAAGCCTGACTGATCCGGCGTTGGATCGCATTCTGGATTTTGCTGGTGAAGTGGGCCTGGTTGCATTAATGCACAGCGATATCGATGTGCCATTCGCCAAGACGAATGCTGAGCCTGTGTATCTCAAACAAATGAAAGCAGTGTTAAAACGTCATCCCAACACCACGATTATCTGGGCGCATATGGGATTGGGGCGCGTCGTGCATCCGGTGCATAGTGAGGCAACATCGGTGAATGCGCAGCGCCCGCCCAATCAACTGGATTTAATTGAATCCATGCTTCTGGATCCGGAGTTGAAGCATGTGTATTTCGATGTGTCGTGGGATGAAGTGGCGAAATACGCTGTCGATTCGCCAGAGGTGATCCAAAAAGTTGTCGCATTTATGAATCGCTATTCCGAGCGGCTGCTATTTGGTACCGACAATGTCGCACCTTCAGATCAGGCAACTCATCTGAAAGTGTTTCATATGTGGGATCCGGTCTGGAGCCAGCTCACACCTGAGGCGAGTGAAAACATCCGCAAAAATACTTACGTAAAAGTGTTTGATGCTGCGGCGAAAAAAGTGCGCGCCTGGGAAAAGGCTAAGGTTAAAAAATAATCCAACAGTTGGGTAACTAAAAGGCCGCCACTGATTGCTCAATGGCGGCTTTTTTATGAGTGCATTTTTTATAAAGAGTTATTTCTTTTTCGGACGCGTCGAGCTGCCCAGTTTGCTTGCCGGGCGGGCATCTTTTGAGCCGGCGCGTTTCGGTTTGCCAGCTGTTTTAGTTGTTGATTTGCCGCCGGGTTTGGCAAAGGCCGATTTTTTCGGATCGCCCGCTTTGGATTTGGCCGGTTTCTTTTCTGCCAGTTTTAACAATCCACTTTTGGGCTTGCTGGCGACTTTGACAACCTGCTCGGTGATTTCAAAACCTTTGATTTTTTCGCGTTTGATTTTGGTACCGATCACGTCTTCAATCAGCGAAATTTTGTGTTCCTCTGCAGGAGTGACCAGCGAAATTGCGACGCCCTTTTTACCAGCGCGGCCGGTGCGGCCAACACGGTGTACATAATCTTCGGTGAAGAAGGGCAGGTCCAGGTTGACCACATAATCCAAACCTTGAATATCCAAACCGCGCGCAGCTACTTCGGTTGCTACCAGAACTTGCAATTTGCCTTCTTTAAATTCTTGCAGTGCGCGACGTCGTGAGCCCTGGGTTTTTTCGCTGTGAATAACGGCTGCGTCGACCTTATCGAACTTCAACGCTTTTAACAGGTTTTCAGCCTCTTCGCGGGTGCTGCTGAATACCATCACCTGATACCAGTTTTGCTCGCGCAGCAAATGGATAAACAGTTCGTACTTGCGGTCGCTATCAACCGGATAGAGCACATGATCGACTGTTTCTGCCACTGAATTGCGCTTGGTGACGGTGATCAGGGTAGGGCGATTCATCGCCTGTTTGGACAGGTTAGTTACCAGCGGCGAACCCGTGGCTGAGAAAAACAGCGTTTGGTGTTTGCGGGTGATGCTGGTGAGAATCGCGTGGATTTCCACTACAAAGCCCATGTCCAGCATGCGGTCGGCTTCATCCATCACCACAAAATCAACTTTGGCCAGGCTCACATTTTCAAGTTCGATGTGTTCTTTCAGGCGGCCAGGAGTGGCGACCAGAATGTCGACTCCTGCGCGCAATTTGGCGCCTTGGCTTGTGACTTTTACGCCGCCGTAAATGCTCGCGATTTTAAATGGGGTGAATTGTGCGAATTCCTGCATCGCTTTAGCAATTTGCTCCACCAGCTCGCGTGTTGGGGCGAGGATCAGTGTGCGTACAAAACCTGCTTCGGTGCCTTTGGGTTTTTCCAACATCTGCTGCAAAACCGGCAAGCTATAAGCCGCAGTTTTACCGGTGCCGGTTTGGGCTGTGGTGAGCAAATCTATGCCGCGGCGCGCAGCGGGAATGGCTTGTTCCTGAACCGGGGTCAGGGTTTTGTAACCAATCACTTTAATGGCGCGGAGTAATTCTGGCGCGAGGCCAAGGGAGGCAAAATTCATAAGAAAGTCATCGACTGGAAAATGCGGAAAGGCGCGCAGTATAGCGGTTTATAGGGTGATCGGGCTAATTGACGATTTCTGCCTAGCGCTCGCCAAGACTCTTCATAACTAAAACTCCGCTTTCCTGCGATATAAAGACAAAAGTCATCTTTGGTAAATTAGTAAGCTATGTATATTATATATTTACCTATTTATGAGGATGATCTATGAGTCATTTCCTACCTGAAGAATTACCCGCGCCCCTGCCGGAGCAAGAGAGCCTGGGTTTTTTACTGACTGATAACTTGCGCCTGACCCGTCGCATCGCCGCGCACTATTTCGAGCAATACAACCTTACATTGGCGCAAGCACGCGCGCTTTTAGGCGTATATCGATGGCAGGGGATTCGACAAGTGGATCTGGCCGATTTTTTAGAGATACAGCCCATCAGTCTGGCCCGCTTGCTGGATCAGCTGGCGGAGTCTGGCTGGGTTGAGCGCCGCCCTGACCCTCAGGATCGTCGCGCGTTTCAATTGCATCTGACACCGGCTGCTGCACCCATTGTCAGCATGATCAAAGAGGCATCGCACGCGTTTGAGGCTAATGCTTTAGCCGGTTTTAGCGAGGCACAAAAGGCAGCATTATTTTCAGGGTTAACCCGCTTGCGCGACAATCTGACTGCCCTGAGTAAAGAGTATTTGAGTGGCGAAATTGCCGGCGTAGACAAAGCCGGCGAGCAGGTTTCATTAGAGGTAAAAGAGAAATGAGTGAAGCAAGATCATCGCGTCGTTTAATCCTGCTGGTTGTGATTCCAGCCATTGCTGCAATGGTAGGCCTATTTATTTATCTTTCCGGTGGCCGCTATGCGACTACCGATAACGCCTATACCAAGGCCGATGTGATCAGCATTCGCCCGCGTGTGGCGGGTGCTGTAGCCGAGCGGTTGGTGGCAGAGAACGATCATGTGAGCGCCGGGCAATTACTGCTGGTATTGGATCGCAAGCCTTACGAAGTCGCCTTGGCAAAAGCCGAAGCCAAACGTGATGAGGTGCGTACCAATCTTGCAGCGCTGCATGCGAGTTACAGCGAGAAACAATCTGAGTTGCAATTGGCAATTACCAACCGCGACTACGCTGCGAATGAAGAGAAGCGCCAGTCGAACCTTGCTGCGCGCAAGCTTGTTGCCAAGGCGGATTATGACGAGGTGAGCCACACCCGTCGTGTTAGCGACCAGCAGGTCATCACTCTGGAGCAGGATGTAAAACGCATCGCGGAATCGCTCGGCGGTGACGCCAACACGCCGATCGAACAGCACCCAAGCTATAAAGCGGCGCAAGCCGAAGTCGAACAGGCCCAGCTCAATCTGGATTACACCCAAATTACCGCACCTAAGGACGGCATAGTCACCAAACCGCCAGAAGCGGGTGAGTTTGTCACTCTGGGGAGCGCGGTAATGTCATTGGTGGCCAGCGATAACCTCTGGGTGGAAGCGAATTTTATCGAGACTGACTTAACCCATGTGCGTGTTGGCCAAACCGTGAAAGTACATGTGGATACCTATCCCGATGTTGCATGGGAGGGAGAAGTGCAAAGTATCAGCCCGGCGACAGGTGCCGAGTTTTCGGTAATTCCGGCGCAAAACGCGACCGGGAACTGGGTGAAGATCGCCCAGCGGGTACCGGTGCGTATCAGCATTAAACCCAATGGTAATGCCCCGGCATTACAGGCAGGTTTGAGTACCGGAATTCAAATTGATACCGGCTACAAACGTTCCCTGTTTGGTTTGTCTATTTAATCGTTGGTCAAATACTTAATTGAAGGTGATAGTCAGTGGCTCAGTCAGCGGTAGATACAACATCGACAGCGCCAGACTCAATACAAGATAAGGGCGAGGCGCCGGTATCTGCCGATAAGCGGATCCTGATCACCGCGTCGGTGATGTTGGCGACCATTATCCAGGCGCTGGACACCACCATCGCCAATGTCGCCTTGCCCCATATGCAAGGCAGTATGTCCGCGACCCAAGACCAGATCTCCTGGGTGTTGACTTCCTATATTGTGGCGGCGGCGATTTTCCTTCCGCTGACGGGTTTTCTGTCCGACCGGTTCGGGCGCAAGCGCTTGATGTTGTGGTCGATTGCCGGTTTCACCATCACTTCCATGCTCTGTGGCGCGGCGCAAAACCTGCCGCAGGTGGTGATTTTCCGCCTGTTGCAAGGCGTATTCGGCGCTGCTTTGGTACCGCTCTCCCAATCGATTCTGCTCGATACCTATCCCAAAGAAAAACACAGCCAAGCGATGGCTGTATGGGGCATGGGTGTGGTACTCGGGCCAATCCTCGGGCCAACGCTGGGCGGATTATTGACCGAGCATTACAGCTGGCGCTGGGTGTTTTACATCAATGTGCCGCTCGGGTTGTTGGCCTGGTTGGGTGTGATGGCGACGGTAAAAGAAACCAGCATCAACAAGGCGCGCCATTTTGATTTGCTGGGCTTCGCGTTCCTAAGCCTCGGTATAGGTGCGCTGCAAATGATGCTCGACCGCGGTGAAAGCCAGAACTGGTTCCATAGCCCGGAAATTGTGGCCGAATGTATCTTGATGGGCTTGGGTTTCTACTGGTTTATCACCCACATTTTCACGTACAAGCAGCCGTTTATCGAACCGGCGATTTTTAAAGATCGCAATTTTTCCGTCGGCCTGATTTTTATGTTTGTGGTCGGGATTATTCTGCTGGCGACTATGGCGTTGCTGCCGCCATTCCTGCAAAACCTGATGGGTTATCCGGTAGTGGATGTGGGGTTGGTGATGGCGCCACGCGGTATGGGGGTCATGTTTTCGATGATGATTGTGGGCAAGATCGCCGGCAAGGTTGATCCGCGCCATCAGGTATTTTTTGGCTTGCTGCTCACGATTATTTCGCTCTGGGAAATGACCTTGTTTACTACCGATATCACCAGTTGGGATATCGTAAGGACCAGCGTGGTACAGGGCGTTGGCTTGGGATTTATTTTCGTGCCCTTATCGGCGATTGCGTTTGCCAGTTTGGAAGGGCGTTACCGCAACGAAGGTACGGCGCTGTTTAGCCTTACGCGCAATATCGGCAGTAGTATCGGCATCTCTGTGGTGATGGCGGAGTTGCAACAAAACATCCAGAAAAACCACGCGGCCTTTGCCGATTACATCACTCCGTACAACCAGGCGCTGGCTAAAGTAGGGGAGACCGGGTACTGGGATATCAATACCACCCAGGGGCTCGTGGCGATCAACAGCGAAGTCCAACGGCAGGCGGCAACGCTCGCGTATCTGCAGGATTTCCAGTTGATGATGTGGGTGACCATCGCGGCCTTGCCATTGCTATTGCTGTTGAAGGCACCCCACAAGGGCGCGGCGCCAGTGAATATCGCTGCCGATTAATTTACTCATAAC
>DATIGS010000075.1:0-11465 GCA_035481425.1 Cellvibrio sp.
CGCGACTTCATGTACTGCATTTCAGGGCTGTCTTCTGCCGGACGGTAGTACGGCAGCTTCGGCAGATCTTCATCACTGATTGGCAATTCAAAACGGTCGCGGAATGCTTTCAAGCTACCGATATCCAACTCTTTCAATGAGTGGGTTTTGTTAACCGCTTGGCCGGTACCCATGCCGTAACCTTTAACGGTTTGGGCCAGGATAACAGTAGGTCTACCTTTGGTATTAACCGCTTGATGGTAAGCGTTGTATACCTTGTGTGCGTCATGACCACCACGAGCCAAGCCCATGATGTCGTCATCAGACAAATCTTTAACCAGCTCGAGCAATTCCGGGTACTTGCCGAAGAAGTGCTCGCGGGTGTAAGCACCGCCGTTGGCTTTGTAGTTTTGCATTTCGCCATCAACTACTTCATCCATACGCTTTTGCAGCAAGCCGGTTTTATCTTTGGAAAGCAGTTCGTCCCAACCACGACCCCACAGAACTTTGATTACGTTCCAGCCAGCACCGCGGAAGACGCCTTCCAGCTCTTGTACGATTTTGCTGTTGCCACGTACCGGACCATCCAGACGCTGCAGGTTACAGTTGATCACAAAAATCAGGTTGTCCAACTTCTCACGGGTTGCGAGAGAAATTGCACCCAGGCTTTCCGGCTCATCACACTCACCGTCACCAAGGAATGCCCATACCTTGCGATCCGTTTTCGGGATCAAACCACGCGCTTCCATATAACGGTTAAAACGCGCTTGATAGATTGACTTAATCGGACCTAAACCCATAGATACGGTTGGGAACTGCCAGTAGTCTGGCATCAACCATGGGTGTGGGTAAGAAGACAAACCACCGCCATTCACTTCGCGGCGGAAATTATCCAAATGGGCTTCGCTTAAACGACCTTCAACGTAGGAACGGGCATACATACCGGGTGAAACGTGACCTTGGAAATAAATCAGGTCGCCGGGAGTATCGCCGTCGTTGCCACGGAAGAAGTGGTTAAAACCTACATCATATAAGGTTGCAGATGAAGCAAATGAGGCTATATGGCCACCAAGGCCTTCATCGTTATCGTTGGCTTTCATGACCATTGCCATGGCATTCCAACGGATAATTGAACGAATTTTACGCTCCAGGGCGTTGTCACCGGGAGACTTAATTTCTTTTTCTACGGGAATGGTGTTGCGATAAGGAGTCTGTATAGATGAAGGCTGTTCAATGCCATGATTAACGGCGGACTCAGACAGTGATTTTAATAATTCCGCTGCGCGGTCTTTGCCGGCATGACGAACAACTGACCGAAGGGCATCCAGCCACTCTTTTGTTTCAATGGCATCAATATCTTGTAGCATTCAAATCTCCTCAGCTATGCGCATGAGCGCACATCATGTAGCAGTAGTATCTAATACAGGAATTTGTATCTGGGCTTCGCACAAAAGTTGCACAAAATGCAGAAATTTCATGGAGTTACAGGAGGAATATTCCTTTTACTTGTGTAAAAAATCCCCGAATTCTTGCATAAGTGGGAATTTTTTACCAGCCCTAGCCAATTTGGTAACACTCTGGAGGGGCACAATTTTAGTGCATAAATCGTTGAATCATATGTTTAAAATGCAGCTGCACTATTAAAAAACACGATTGCAACAGGGCAGGCATTATTACTCAAAGTTTTATGATTCACCAAGCAGAAATCAGTAAAAAAAATGATAATTTTCTTTTTTAATGCACCAAAAAAAAGCATAAAAATAAAATGATTTATAGCAGCGAGATAAATAGGTCAAAGCTCATGCAAATTAAGGCTCATCTATACTTTGCATTTGTTGTTTGTGTGTTACCAAATTATCGACAGGCAAAAAATTTTCACGTTCAACATCTGTGCCCGCCACCAACCAAAGCCGGCGGTTTTTATCCATGAACACATCGCGATAATAATTTCCGAGCGAGTCAGGAGTGATTCGTGCAACCGCATCCGCCAAATCCAAACGCCGCGAAAAATGATTGTCGTAATTAGTAATCGCACTCCAATAACGCTCACCTAATTCCCTCAATGAACGAGCTGGTTCGCGCAATTTTTTTATTAATGACTGCTGATTGGTTTTAAAATCTTGTTTCAGCTGCGACTGTTGTGAATCCAGAAACGAATCAATTTCGCCAATAATTTCTTCTTCAGTCGCGCCAGGTGACTGCACCACCAACAAGCTGCTTTCCAGATTAAACAAAGGGGCTGCAGCCACAACCACAACATAACCCAATTGTTTTTCGGTACGCAATTGGTGATAAAACGCCGGCTGTAACAATTGCCGCGTCAACATCATGTGCGCAGAATCATCTATTGATACTGACGGACTTTGAATCAGCAATTCCGCAACACTATCGTCATGATCCACTGTATGAGTATAAAGCCAAGGTTTTTCCGATCCCTTAGGGAGTATCAGCAATTTCGCTGGCGAAAGATCGCGCCCCGTCTGACGACTTAATAACTCGTGCTCAACTAACACTGCCAACTTTATTGCTTCTGCTCGAAAATAATTACCGTAAAACAGCGCATCCATTTTTGCATCAATTAGTTGACGACCAGTGAAGCGAGTAAATTGCTCAAATGTCTTCTGCTCCAGGGCAGCAATTAACTCCGCATTACTCCAGGCAGGATCGGTCTGCAATACCTGCACTTGTCTCGCCAACACTTGATAAGGCAAATCTTTATTTTGGTTGCGAAGGCTGCGTAGCAAATTTTCCTTAATGAGGGCGAACCGCTCTTCACTAAATCTGCTGATGCGTATCACCTCCATTATTTTATTCATCAACAAACCCTGGCGACTGGAGTAACCAAATATATTGATGTCGTAACCGCGAGCATTAGCAACTATTGCATGATCAATTCCTGCGAGTTTGGCAGGATAAGAAAATTCCGTGAGCTGATCCGCAATCAACGCAGCGAACAACTGCGCCTGAACAGCTCCATCAGCGCTGGCTGCTACCAATGGTGATTTGATACGCAAATTAATCAGGGCACGCGGCTGCATAAATTGGTGATCTTGCGCAAACCACACGCGCATATTTTTACTGCTCTGAATCAGCTGCGGTTTGGTATCAGCAAGTCGCTCTTCCAACATCGAACTGGATTTAACCGCAACCCGCTTGGGAATAAAGATGTTTTTTTCAGGCAAGAACAATTCTTTGCGGACGGCAGGCTTCAACTCGAACACTTCTGGAATACCTGCGCGCACAGAAAAAGGGGCCGCATAAAAAGGTGATACGCGATAACTTTCTACATCAGGAGCAGCTAGCACCAATAACACATTATCAGTGGTCAGATAGGACAAGCCTTTTTTGATTAAGCGCTCGTCATAGGCGTCGTATATATAACGACCACGCAATATATCTTTGGCCGAATAAGTTTTCATAGCTGCAGCTAGCGCGCTAACTGTTTGCAACGGTGCACCTTTTTCCTGAAATTGGAAATTTAATTCAGCCATTTGTTGCAATTCACTGTAGCGCCAAAATGACAAGCCACGCGTTTGCAACTGCTCGATACAGTAAAACACCAGCGATACAATCTGGTTGCGCGCCACTACACCTTTCGGTGTCAACTGAATAGTTAATTGAAAAACTGCATCACTGCGGCTGTGTAAACCGGTTCCGGCATGAACCGCCTCTGCCCAACCCAACCGCTTCAACAACGACAATAAACTGCCTTCGGCTTCGTGACCTAAAAAGTTAGCGATATAGTCAAATGGCTTTTTTTCGTAGTATTGATCAGGATTGGGAATTGGAAAATTAAATGTAAGCTGACGTAGTTCTTTCTCCGGTTTGAGTTCAAGCGTGGCAGGTAGCTGCTTCTTATCAAATAAAGGCGGATATTTGCTGGCTATTTCAGTATCTCGTTTGGGTACTGCACTAAAACGTTTACGGACACTCGCTTCAAGCGTATCCAGGTTTTCGCGCCCCAGCACCACCAAACTCATCAAATGAGACGAATAATATTGCTGATAAAAAGCAATCATATCGTCGCGAACTGAATGCCCTTCCCTATCATCTAGTGATTTCAAATCGCCGATAGAAAACCTTGATCCTGGATGCAGCGGATTCATCAACTCACGATAGACATCCCATTCACGCCGCCCATCATCCTTCAATTTGGAAAGATACTCAGAATACACCGCATTACGCTCGCGCTCGACATATTCGCCGGAAAAGAGTGGTGCGATAAAGAATTGTGCAAATCGATCCAGCGCGGGTTCTAATTGATCATTATCGATATCAAAAAAATAGTTGGTGTTTTCAGCCGCGGTATAGGCGTTATAGCTACCGCCATGCTGTGAGATAAATTCCTGATACTCACCTGCCTGCGGATATTTTTCTGTTCCCAGAAAAAGCATGTGCTCAAGGAAATGCGCAAGCCCTGCACGGTCAACAGGATTCTGGTTAGCACCAACATTGACATTCAACGCAGCAGCCGATTTTTCCGTGGTCGCATCAGAAATCAACAGCACGCGCAATTGGTTATCCAGCACCAGATAACGGTAATTGCGTTTGTCGTTTTCACTTTTGATAACAGTAACAGGCGAGTTGAGATTAAGAGGCGCATTGAAGATTGAGTTTGCATTGGCAGGTGAGCTGCTGTTCTGGACCCCACTGTCTTGCGCCATCAAAAATTGGCTGGCAAACAGGCAGGCTGAAGCTATCAGCCAATGCACAGCCGAAGCTTTCAGCCAATGCAGATAGGAACCTGAATTTAGCCTGCAACACAATCTCGCCATAACAAACTCACTTAGCCATCAGTATTTCTTCAATAAAAAAACTGACTGATCATCTTTCATGAACCGGCGCTATACCGCCGATTTTTTAAGCAAATAACAATAAACCGAGTCCCTTTCCGTAGATGCAACCAATTCCTGGCCACTCAACTGGGCATAAGCCTGAAAATCGCGCACCGAGCCAGCATCCGTTGCCAGCACCCTCAATACCTGACCAACTGACATATCACGTAACGCCTGCTTTGCTTTCAGTAGCGGAAGCGGGCAACGCAGCCCTGTGGCATCAAGTTCACGTGTCGCAGGGTAGGTAAAACAATCGATAGAATCACTCAAGGCTTGTCACCAACACACATCGGAGGCATGACCACATAAACCATCCATTAACCCGAATTTATTCCGGTACGGGAGAACTGGGAGCGGGGCTTATGGTCATAAAAGGTTGCTAACCTAGTCTTTAGCTATCAAAAAGGCTAGAGTTACGCACTATTTTTTTGCCGCCAAGTCTGTCAAAGCGGATTCCAGCAGGAGCCAATCAGTACCGTGTTAACCTCTTTTTTACGCTGCCTTTCAGTCACCAAGCAACGCCTACTAACTCCTGCCAGCCTTGGTTTTCTCTTGATCGGAAGCCTGATAGCCACCCCATTTGCGAGCCATGCCGAAGTGGAATTGCCTAATCTGGGCGATACCAGTTCGATCATGATATCCCCCTCGCAGGAAAAAATGCTGGGACAACGCTGGCTGAGGGCCTATCGCAGCCAAGTTCCGACATCCTCTGACCCGTTGATCATCGACTACCTTGAGCAATTGTTTGCTCGTTTGCTTCCTTATAGCCAACTGGAGGATAAGCGGATCGACCTGGTTGTCGCCGAAAATAACACGCTTAACGCTTTTGCGGTACCGGGAAATATCATTGGTGTACACACCGGCCTGCTGATGTATGCCAAAACCGAAAACCAGCTCGCAACGGTTCTTAGCCATGAAATGGGCCACTTGAGCCAGCGCCATTATGCCCGCCAGCTGGAAAAACAAAAGAATATGATGGTGCCTATGCTGGCCGGTATGCTCGCCGGGCTGGTTTTAGCGGCAAATAGTGATAGCGATGCCGGTATGGCCGCCATTATGGGGACGCAAGCCGCGGCACAACAATCGGCATTGGCATTCAGCCGTCAAAACGAGCAGGAAGCAGACCGTATAGGAATGCAGACCATGGTTAAAGCCGGCTTGGACCCTTATGCTGCAGCCGATATGTTTGAACAAATGGTGCGCGCCAACCGCCTGAATCGCCGCCCACCGGAATATTTGCTCACCCACCCGGTAAGCGAAACGCGTGTGGCCGATGCACGGAACCGGGCCATGCAATACCAACGCAAACCCTATGAAGACAATCAGGAATTCCAGTTGATGCGCACTCGCGTTCGGGTTGCCGCAGAGGAGACCCCACAAATCGCAGCCAGAATGCTCAAAGGTGAACTGGATAGGGAAAGCGACAACCCCGATGCCACCCGCTATGGGTTGGCGCTGGCACTGATGGAGGCCAGCCAGTTTGACGCTGCCCGCGAAGCCCTGGCGCCGCTCCTGGAAAAAGAACCCGATCGCATCACCTACCAGCTAATGCGTTCCGATATAGAAATTTCAGCCGAGCGTTACAAAGCCGGTCTGGAGATTATCGAAGCGCAGCTGAAACTACACCCCGATAGTTACCCCATCATTATTCGCCATGCCGAAGCCTTGATGAAAGCTGGCCTGTATCAACAATGCGCCACGATTTTGGATCGCTATTCCCGCAAGCGCCGCAATGATGACTATGTATGGTATCTGTTAGCGGAAGTGAATGGATTAGCAGGAAACATCGAAGGCGTACATGAAGCACGCGCAGAATATTTTATCTTGAACGGTGTGTACGATCGCGCGCAGATCCAATTGCGCCATGCACTAAAAAGAGCGCAAGGCAATAGTTACCGCACCGCCTTGATTGAAGAGCGCCTCAAATACGTCCAGGAACAAATGCAAAACGAAGGCTTCTAAAATTAAAATTGAGCAGCCATCATTACGATGGCTGCTTGACCCATCCGGACTCCACAATCCATTCATCAGCATTGATCACCGTCATAGGGCGACCAATAAAATACCCTTGCGCTTCGTCGCACCCCATTTCCCCCAGGCGCGCAAGCAATTCTCCATTCTCGACACCTTCAGCAACGACCGTTAACCCCAAATTATGGGCGAGATGGATAGTGGAATTTACAATCAACTCATCCTGTAAATCTTCCAACATACCGCGCACAAAAGAATTATCAATTTTGAGCGTTTGTACAGGCAAACGCTTGAGATAAGCAAGCGATGAATATCCCGTACCAAAATCATCAATCGCCAAATGCACTCCAAGTTCATGCAGCGCATTCAGATTGCGCATAGCACGTGTTGGATCGGTCATGATCGAGCTTTCGGTGATTTCCAATTCCAGCCGCGCGGGCGGGAGTTGATATTTAATCAATAGCCGCTCCACCAGCTTGGCAATATTGTCATCCATTAAATTGCGTGCTGATAAATTCACTGCGATGCTCAACGCCATGCCCTGGTCTTGCCAACAGCGACATTGCTCAATCGCCTTTTCCAACACCCAGGCGGTTAATTGGTGAATCAACGTGGTCAATTCGGCGATTGGAATAAAATCAGCGGGAGGAACAAATCCCAACTCCGGATGAATCCAGCGAATTAGCGCCTCAAAACCGTAACAGCGCCGTTCATCCAATAACACCTTCGGTTGGTAATACAGACACAATTGATTTTCACGAATTGCACGCCCCAATTCACTCACAATCGCCAGGCGTTTGGTTGAATGAGGATCGTATTCCGGACTGTAAATCGATAAGCCAAGCATTTGGCTTTTTGCGTGATACATCGCTATATCTGCATAACGCATCAAGCCGTGATGATCCTGAGCCTGGTGCGGCGATATAGCGATGCCGATACTGGCCGAAATTTGCGTGGTGAAACCATCCAGATCAAATTCTTGCGCTAATGCATCCAATAATCGGTGGCCAAATACAACTGCCTGATGTGTACTGCGAATCCGCGGTAAAAAAACCGCAAATTCATCGCCGCCCAACCGTGCCACTGTACCCGGCACTTCCGACATTTCGTTCGCCAAACGCGGCCCGATTAATTGCAGCAGATGGTCACCCACATTGTGGCCGAGCGTGTCATTAATCTCTTTAAATCGATCAAGATCTATTAACAAAAGCGCGCTGATTTGCTCAGCATTACGCTGTTCAAAACAGGTTTCCATATCGACGTATAATTTTTCGCGATTGGGCAATGCGGTAAGCGAATCATGAAATGATTGGTGCCGCAGCTTTTCTTCATAACGCTTGCGTGTGGTGATGTCTTTCGTTGTGCCCCACACTCGTTTTAGATAGCCATCTTCAACGATTCCGGTGCAGCAAATTTGAAAATAATACTGCTTGCCGCGATGGTCCTGCCGCACTATATCGTGATCAACCATTTCATAATTGTTATTCACAAAATAGTCGATATCAAAAATGTAATTGGTTGAGCCACTTTCCATTAGCCCCATACCCAAAATTTCATCCAACGAATTGGCACCGAGCATATTCAGCAATACTTTATTTGCCTCAACCAAACGTGCGCCTTGGGCAATTTTTTTTGCCTGGACATCTAATGCTAAATTCACTTGTACCGGCGGCTGCATTTCATAACACCAGATCGCTTCCGAGCTATTGGTGATAAACGCTTTGTAACTCGCTTCACTTTCTTGCAAGGCATCGCGTGCACTTTTTTCGCGGGATAAATCTTGCAGTTGGATTAGCACCCGCTCGATATCCCCCTGATGATTGCGGATAGGTAAAAAATTAGCGCGAAGGTATAAATTTTTATTGCTGACAAAACGACTGCGATGGATATTGCCGAGCGAGTAATTCATCTCCAATGTTTGTACTCGCCCATCAACATAAACCGAGCGAACAGCAGCATAAAGTTCAGGATCGGCAGAGATACGTTTATCGCGCAAAATCGAGTAAAACCCCATCGCGCTTTCGGCTTGGCGATGGGATAGATGGAATAGTCGCTCAACGACTTGATTGACGTACAAAATAATTCCGTGCTTGTCGGTAATGATGCAGGGAATGGAACTCTCGGCAAATAAACCAGGTAAAAATTGCAGGGCAGATTCATCGTTTATACGAACCAGCCAATGCCGGGCATTAATTGCAACACCTTCAAAACGGCGATCATTTTCCGCACCCGGTTGCAAGCGCCCAATAAAGCGCACACAGGGTTCGCCCTCAACACCAATTAACCGCAAGTCGCATGAGCGCATTCGTGCAACATCCTGGTCATGTGGATCAGAATTAAAAGCTTGCAGAAAGAGATACTCATCCGTTTTAGGCAGCAGCGCGAGTAAATCGCCGATATTGGCTAACTCAGGCACTGCCTCAGCCAATGCAGCGACAAACTGCGGGGATATAGACAACTCGCCGTTGATAACATCCATGTTCCATGACGCAATGTTGGACGCGTCCAACATCTTTGCGATAGAGAACTCACCCGTGAATTGGCTGGCGGGATCATTCCTTGGACTGGAAGATTGCATAGTGAAATAAAGTGCCCTGTAAATAAGACTATGTAATTTCACAGTGTAGACAACTATTTTTTAAGCGCCGCCTAACTCACCATTAGTTAAGAATTATTATTAATAATACAAATTGATGCGCCACTTATCGCTTTCGACATGTCAAGCAAGTATCGGCAGGAATAAATAGCTGCGATGGAGCCGACGAACTGTCAATAATGTGGCGGTCTTTCATTGGCCACATCACCATCCTCAGCTTGTAACGGATTGCGAGCTAACTCGTCGAGACGTTGCGCTAGCAAGCGCATTTGCTGTTTCAGTTGTACTATCTCGGCATCCTGCTTGGTGATGACGTCATTCAATTGCGCCAGCGTATCCTCCTGATAGGCAACGCGGGTTTGAACATCAATTAATTGTTCTTCCAGATCCGACATTTTCATACTCCCCTTTTTCTACCTAAGAACAGCATAAGCTGCATCGATCAAACGCACCGCGCGCTCGTCAATAAGCAGGCTTTGCCCCATGCGGTGGGTGACATAGCCAAACCCCAACTCAAAATCCGGATCGGCAAAACCGATACAACCGCCGGCACCCGGATGGCCGAAGGCGCGAGTGCCGCGACCATAACGGCAATCGGCCCGGTCCGGTTGCGACAACATAAATCCGCAACTGAAACGCAGCGGTAAACCGAGCGTGCGATCATCAGCAAACGTTTGCTCCTCCCAGCAAAGGGGCAACACAGATTCGCCCAACAAGTGTTGTTGAGCATGAGCCAGTTCACCATAAATCGTCGCCAATGCCTGCGCATTCGCATGAGCACCCGCCGCAGGAATTTGCGCTTGCCGCCACTCGCGCGAATTAGTTGCGGTCATCAAACTGATCGGATTAGAGAAAGCGCGATTGGTGACGCCGCGCGGATCTGCCTTCATCAATTTACCCAAGGCGATACTGTCTGCGCCGTTGGAAAAATTAGGCAAGCCAGTTGGGCGTTTCAATGGTCCCGTGTCGGCAATAGTCGTGAGCAGGTGATCCGGTACACCAAAATGGCAATTCACGCCCAGGGGCTGCGCCACTTCAGATTGGAAATAGTCATTAAAACTGGAACAACCGCTCGCACGCTTAACCACCTCGCCCAAAATCCAACCGAACAGGAAAGGAGAATAGCCTTGCGCAGTATCAGGCTCCCACCAGGGTTCTTCTGCCGCCGCCATTTGGGTTATGAGCGACCAATCAAAAATCTGTTCGTTCGCAATATGTTGATGAAAAGTTGATATACCGGCGCGATGACAAAGTAACTTGCGCACGGTAATTGCGCCCTTGCCCGCTTGGGCAAACTCCGGCCAGAGGGTTGCGACAGGTTCATCCAAACGCAATTTACCGTCGGCCACCAAACGCAAAACACAGAGTGCAACCAACCCTTTTCCGGCCGAAAAAATATTGACTAATGTGTCGTCACTCCAATCGACCTGGGTAAGGTTCGCCAGTTTATTGCTGCGCTGGCCAGCCCACACATTCACCACTAATTCGCCGCGATGCATCAGCGCCAGGCCAGCGCCCTCTTCCCCTTGCGCAAAATTAGCGGCAAAGGCGTCTATAAGCGGCTGCCACTGCGGCAACCATTGGCCGTTTATGGTCATAATTTGATCTCTATATTCCTGGTCGATAAAAATTGGGGGGCGAAAAAGTTGTGCGCATTCTAGCAGTGCGCGGGGTTAGAATTGGCAGCTTGTTTCCCGTGAGCGTTCATCATGACTAAAGACAAAAACTCCCGCCTCGTTTATTCCACCGAGACTGGCCGCATCAAAGAAGAAAAGCCCGCTGCAAGTATTCCTCAAGGGGACGGCATAGTCCGTATCCGCCGCGAGACGGCCGGTCGCAATGGCAAGGGCGTCACTACGATCACCGGGGTGTTGCTGGATGAAGCCAAACTAAAAGACCTGGCCAAAGCACTTAAAGCCACCTGCGGTGTAGGCGGATCGTTAAAAGATGGGGTGATTGAAATCCAGGGCGACCAGCGCGACAAACTTAAAGCAGAACTGGAAAAACGCGGTTTTACCGTGAAATTGGCGGGTGGTTGAGTTGGACGAATTCCCGTTTGATCCGCAACTGCTAAAAGAATTGGT
>DATIGS010000076.1:0-4597 GCA_035481425.1 Cellvibrio sp.
TCTATAGCAGCGTAAAGGTCGTCATGCGTTGCATCGGCAAATACGTCTTTACCACTGACGTGGATGGTGGCTTCTGCCTTTTGGATAAGTTTATCGACCGAGAGAATAACTTGGGTGCTGGTAATGCGGTCATGGTGATGCGTCAAACGTTCAAACTTGTTGGTCACGTACTCTTTCATGGAGTCAGTAACCTCCACATGATGACCACTGATATTTATTTGCATAGATACTTCCTCTCGCTAGAAACGAAACAGTTGCACAAGCACAACCTCACATACATCCCTGATTTTTTGATCCGAACTCTATTTACTCACAACAAGCACAAAAACAATTTAAATCGTCTTGCGCTCGTTTGATGGCGGAATATTGAGTGATTCGCGATATTTAGCAATTGTACGGCGTGCCACCTGAATTCCCTGTTCAGCGAGCAGGTCAGTAATTTTGCTGTCGCTCAAGGGTTTTTTCGGGTTCTCGGCACTGACCAATTTTTTGATGATGGCGCGGATGGCAGTCGATGAGCATTCTCCACCACTATCTGTACTGACATGGCTGGAGAAAAAATACTTCAGTTCAAAAATACCTTGCGGTGTATGCATGTATTTTTGGGTAGTGACGCGCGAGATAGTCGATTCGTGCATCTCCACAATTTCCGCGATATCGTGCAATACCAACGGCTTCATCGCCTCGGGGCCGTAATCCAAAAAGCCGCGCTGTTTTTCCACAATGCAACTCGCCACTTTCAGCAGGGTTTCATTGCGGCTCTGCAGGCTCTTTAAGAACCAGCGCGCCTCTTGCAAGTTATCCTTGAGGAATGTGTTATCGCTGCTGTTATCGGCGCGCTTCACCAGGGAGGCGTAATCGGAATTGATACGCAGGCGCGGGGCGATATCCGGATTGAGCTCTACAATCCAGCGGCCATCGCGTTTATCGACAAACACGTCGGGTACCACATATTCGGTATCGCCATTGGCGATCATATCGCCCGGGCGCGGATTCAAACTTTGGATCAACGCAACTGCCTGGCTAAGTTCGGCTTCCTTTAATTTGGTGCGGCGCATTAGCTGACGATAGTCGCGGCTGCCAAGTACCGGTAAATATTGTTTGGCGATGAGTTTCGCCGCTTCCAAAAACGGGGTTTTGGGATCGAATTGTTGCAGTTGTACCAATAGGCATTCGGAGAGGTTCTGGCTGCATACACCGCAAGGGTCAAATTGTTGCAGGCGATGCTGCACTGCTTCGACTTCATCGAGTTCAAGTTCTTCAATGTCGTCGCGCATACCGTCGAAGATTTCTTCGATAGTGATGGACAGCATACCGCTGGGCTCCACCGCATCGATAATCGCCATGGCGAGCACCCGGTCGCGATCTGACATAGGCGTCAGATTAAGCTGCCACATCAAATGGTCATAGAGTGAATCTGTCGCTGCGCGGCGGCTTTCAAAATCGTTGTCTTCATTATCGTAATTGCTTGAGCTGCTGCTCGAGGAGGATTGATAAACATCATCCCAGCTTGTATCTACTGGCAAGTCGCTGGGGATAGAATCGCTCCAGTCACCATTGTCAGCACTGAATCCGTCGCCTTCGCCATACACGTCGTTATCGCTAAAGGATTCGCTTTCGCCAAAACTTTCGCTTTCACCAAAGCTATCAGTGCTCTCTGAATAGTTGTTGGTTTCGTTGTAATTGTCGGTACTCGCAGAGTAATTTTCGCTAGCGGTAAATTCGGTACCATTATCCGTACCGGCTTCGGCCGCTATTTCCATTTGGCGGGTGTAATCCACATTATCCAGTTCACTGCCTTCGTAATCGGTGTTTGAATCCGGCGTGTCGAAGCCATCTTCCGCTTCCAACATTGGGTTGGATTCAAGTGCTTCCTGGATTTCTTGTTGTAAATCTAACGTCGATAATTGCAAAAGACGGATCGCCTGTTGCAACTGGGGGGTCATGGTCAGCTGTTGACCGAGTTTTAGCTGGAGAGATTGCTTCATTATGTGAACGACAAACCCTTATTCTGCAGTAGAGAAAAACATCTGTTAGGTGGAGTTTAGTCAGGGTTTGGCGCGCAAGCAATAAGCTTAAGCAAGCTTTGTGCCTATTAAACAAAGTTTGTTACTTGTCAAGCCATTTGTGTGTGGCTTAAAAGCACTGGTGACGAGCGGTTGGTAACACTCTGTTTAGGCTAATGAGCCGTCTTTAGAGGCGGAAATGCTCACCCAAATAAACTTCACGTACTTTGTTATTGCTGAGAACTGTTTCAGCATCGCCTTCGGCGATGATATGGCCTTCGCTAACGATATAGGCGGTTTCGCAGATATCCAGTGTCTCGCGCACATTATGGTCGGTAATTAGCACGCCGATACCGCGATCTTTTAAATGGCGGACAATTTCTTTGATGTCATTGACCGAAATCGGATCAACCCCGGCAAAAGGTTCATCGAGCAGGATGAATTTAGGATCAGTTGCGAGTGCGCGGGCGATTTCCACCCGGCGGCGTTCGCCTCCCGACAGCGCCATGCCCAAGCTATCGCGGATATGGGGGATGTGGAATTCGTTTAACAGGGATTCCAGTTTTTCCTGACGCTGTTGACGATCGAGATCTTTGCGGGTTTCCAGGATCGCCATGATGTTATCGGCTACAGTCAGTTTACGGAATATGGAGGCCTCTTGCGGCAAGTAACCGATCCCTGCGCGGGCACGACCGTGAATCGGCAATTGGGTGATATCCCGGTCATCGATTAATACGCTGCCATTATCGGCTGGAACGAGCCCGGCGATCATATAAAAACAAGTAGTCTTACCCGCACCATTAGGGCCGAGCAGGCCAACGATATGGCCGCTTTCCACAGTGAGGGAAACATCTATAACGACTTTGCGCTTTTTATAACTCTTGGCGAGATGACGTGCATGCAAGCTAGGCATAAGAATTTACTGTGCCGCCTTGGTTGATGAGGATTGAGCCGCGCTGGAGGAGGTGGTCGCTGGCTTGATGTTGATATCAACTTTTCCGGCTTTAGGGGGAATCACAATTTCGATTCGCTCGCCATTGCCTGTAGCGCCATTTTTACCCGCGGCTTTCATAACTTCTTTGAGCAGGTCGTAATCAATATGGGGGCCGCTCATGACGGCCCCATTTTGTTCGACCGACGCATTTTCAATCAGCAATAAACGCTCATTGTTGGGGGTGTAAGTAATCTGTTGGGCGGCAGCGGTAACTACGCCTTGATCTTTTTCAGGTTGCTGTTCGAAACGCGCAGGGTTGCCGGTGGCAATCATTTTTTCAACGCTGCTATCGGCGTTGGTATGGATAACAATCGAATCAGCCACAATCTTCAAAGTGCCTTGTTGAATCTGTACCGAGCCGGTGTAAGTGGCGACGCCATTCTTCTGGTCCACAGTCAAGTTGTCGGCTGAGCCGCGAATCTCTTCAAGTTTGTCGCTGGGCAGGGCTAACAGGGTGGCGCTATAGCCGGCAATCAATGCCGCCAAGGCTAAAGCGAGTGGTAGCTTGGTAAAACAAGATTTAGCGAGGATCATAAACAGCCTTAACCTGGGACTTTAACTGAAGCCGACTTTGTGCCAGATCGGCATCCATACCTACGGCATCCATTTGGCCTTTAGCGCTGCGCATCTTAACAGCTTTGTCGGTTTCCGCGAATTGTTCTCGGGCGCGAACCCGGAGTTCACTGGTGGTGATTTTGACGAGCCCCTGATTTACCGTCTGCTGTTGGATCACGACATTATCCAGCAGGCGGGTAAGTTGGCCATTGGATTCATTTCGGCCTGTGTCGGCGGTAACCAGCCAGGGATTATCACCGTTGTCATTGTAAAAACTCATGTCGGGGCGCTCAATCAAGGTGTAATCAGCCTCGGAAGGGGTGTCGGGATGCATCTGGAAATGAGTAACTTGCGGGGTGATCATTCGATAATGCAATTTTCCATGCTCATCAAATTCACGCGTTTCTACCTGTTTCATATAAAACTGGGGAAAGCTGCTGGTGTCGTACTCATAGCTCACTATTTCCGTTTTTTGGCGCAATGAGAAAGCAAAAAAACAAATGATCAGTGTAAACGCCAGTATCCAGGGGACCGGTATGTATTGGGGGATAGCATAAATACGCTGCAAGATATTCATGGATTAATATTTACCATTGTCGGCAAGATACGGAGCCAGTGCTGCCTCGAAAGTACCCTGTGCGTGCATAATCAGATCGCAGGCTGCACGTACTGCGCCTTCACCACCGCGCTCACTGCTTTGCCAATGTGCTCGTGCGGAAACAGTGGCATGGGCATTGGCCACGGTAAAAGCAAGGCCGACCCGGGTCATGACGCTCAAATCTGGCCAGTCGTCACCCATAAAGGCGATGTCATCCAATGCAAATGGATGATCCAGCAATATTTCCTGCAATGCTTCCCATTTGTCCTCTCGGCCCTGAATCAGAATAGTGATACCAAGGTCACTGGCGCGGCGGGCAACCAGATTACTGGTACGGCCAGTGATAATGCCTACTTTCACCCCGGTTTTTTGCAGCGCTTTAATCCCTTGTCCATCAAGGGTGCTGAATGATTTAAATTCTTCGCCGTTGTTGCCAAAGTAAAG
>DATIGS010000077.1:0-5819 GCA_035481425.1 Cellvibrio sp.
AGTGGAAGTTGTAATACCAGAAGGGTCGCCACAAACGCGAGCCAGCGTGTATTCAATCGGTACACAAATAATAAACTTAAACCGATAATCCCGAGGATTTGCAAAATATCGCTGATGAAGAACATGGTATGGATGCAGCCAAAGGCTAATAAAATAATCAGCCGCCATGCAAAGCGGTAGGTAAAATCCACACCTTTGCGCGCTTGGCTGTCCATGATGATAAAAAAGCTCAAGCCAAACATAAGTGCAAAAATCGCATAGGATTTTGCTGCAAATAAAAAGAACACCAGTTTATGCAGTGCGGTAGGGTCCGGTTTTACCCAGTAGAGTGAAAAATATTCCATGCAATGGACGAGGCAAATCCCCATCAATGCAAAGCCGCGTAAGGCATCGATTACTTCAATGCGCCTGGACGCATTGATGGTGTTTATCGAAGATGTTGTCATGATTCGAAATCCTTGATTTGGGCATATTGCCCAGTGGCGCCAGTTTTATTTCGCCAATCTTTGTCTTTCCGGCGAAATGCGTGCGTATGTCTAGCAAAAAGTGTGCTGATGTGCAGACAAGGATTTGGATCTTAGCGCAGGAGGTGCTGGTAAACCTTGCGTTACTCCACGGTCTCTTACCATTTATTAACAGTCCCCCGGAATAATTCCTCCTATAATGCGGCCTTGCTTTTTCCTCTTCGGAGCGACACGTGGTTTCTTCCCCCCAATTGATTTCTCTCGATAATAAACGCGCGTTCTGGCGCAGCGTGATCGTGTTGTCGCTGCCGGTGGCAGCGCAGATGCTGATGCAATCGCTACTGGGCATGGCCGATGTGATTATGGTCGGTGACCTGGGTGCGACTGCGATTGCGGCAGTGGGCCTGGCAGCAAAAATTCATTTTTTATTATTGGTATTGATGAGCGGACTCGCGACCGGCTGCAGTATTTTGGTCGCGCAATATATAGGCGCAAAAGATTTTGTCAGTTGCCAGCGCTCACTCGCGGTGACGCTATGGGTGGGCACTGCGGTCATGTTGCCGCTTACGTTAGTGTTTGGTTTTGCAGCCAATACCTGGGTGGGCTGGATTAACCCGGACGAAAAAGTCGTCGCGCTGGCGGCGCAATATCTCATCATTACCGCTCCGGCATTATTGTTCACCCAATGGATTGTTATTTACGAAGCTTCATTGCGCGCACTCGGCAGCACCACTATGCCATTGGTCGCAGGTGTGTTTGCGGCCGTGTTAAATATTGTGGGCAATTACGCATTGATTGGCGGCAACTGGGGCTTTCCTCCATTGGGTGTTGCAGGCGCGGCCTGGGCGACATTGGCTTCGCGCTTTTTGCAATTATTAATTGTGGTGGGCTGGATTTATTTAAGGAAACACGGCTTCGGATTGAATCTCGCGCAACTGCGCATGGGGCTGGATAAAACCCAGGTACATCGCTACCTCGCATTTTCATTACCGCTATTAGCCAACTATGCGATCTGGGCGATAGGCAATAGCACTTACCATTTGGTTACCGGCTATGCGGGTACTGAAGCGCTGGCGGTGATGGGCGTAATAGTGCCGATTGAGAGCGCATTTTTCGCGTTGTTTGTCGGGCTGGCGAATGCTTCTGCGGTATTAATCGGGCGCGAACTCGGCGCCGGTAATAATGACACCGCTTGGCAGCTGCATAAATTTTTTGATCGCACCACGTTTGTATTGCTTATTATTTTCTCTGTGGCACTCTGGTTTTCGCGTTCGCTCATGCTGGAAATTTTTGATCAGCTCGACGAAACATCAACGGAGCTATTGTTGAGTACCCTCGGTGTATTTTGTTTATTGGTCTGGGTAAAAGTCATTAACATGATGCGTATTATCGGCGTGTTGCGCGCCGGTGGCGATAACCGCTTTACCCTGGTTACCGACACTGTGGTTATGTGGGTATTTGGTTTGCCGATCTACATTGCGGTGGTATTTTTAACCAAGCTGTCATTTGTTTATATTTACGCGCTGATGTTTTTGGAAGATGGTTTGAAATTTATACCGGTGATCCGCCGCATTGCGAGCCGGAAGTGGATGAACAATTTAACCCGGCAATAATTTAACCTAACAATAATTTAACCCGAGAGTAAGCAAAACCAATTGGTCAGAAAATACAGTGCATAGATTTACACTTATCGATTCGCAAATTTTACTCGGGCTTGCTGGTGCAGATAAGGGAGCCGATATTACCTGCCCGGAGTTAATCGCGAGCTGCGCAGCAGTCGGTCCGTCAATTCCAACCCGGGAAGAATTTGCCACTGCTTTTAACAAATTTTTGTACACAAGCATCATCAACCTGGATGGCGATAAAATTCGTTTTGCGGATTTTGGCCGAGAGATTATTCGTAAAGCCCGGCGTAACGCTAATGCTGGTATCGAACCAGGTGAGCTGATGCGGCTGGTGCTAAAAGAGTTGTCAGGTTATAAATTAAAAAGTATGTGCAACAGGAATGTGTGGTCGCAAGAGCAATACCAACAGGCGGTAGAAGCTCAGCAAAATAAATTTAAACCATAAAAATGTAATAAAAGGAACTGGATTATGTTGATTAAAATTGATGACTTGCGCGGCCCCGAAGTTGCGCAAATATTAATGGAGCATCTGGACGATATGTATGCCGTATCGCCTCCGGAAAGTGTGCATGCGTTGGATCTGGAAAAGCTGCGCCGCCCGGAAATAACTTTTTGGTCAGTATGGGACGGCAACCAATTAGCCGGTTGCGGCGCAATAAAAGAATTGGATACAACACACGCTGAAATTAAATCCATGCGCACCGCCAATGCCTATCGCGGCAAAGGTGTAGCGGTAAAAATCATGGAGCATATATTGAATGTTGCCGCTGAGCGCAATTACCAACGCCTGAGCCTGGAAACCGGAACACAGGATTTTTTCCTACCCGCACGCAAACTCTACGAGCGTTTCGGATTTGCATACTGCGGACCATTTAGCGATTACCAGGAAGATCCCTACAGCGCGTTTATGACGAAATCACTTATTTGAATAAAAGAAAAAACGCCGTGCGAGAAAATCGCACGGCGTTTTTTTATGTCTGTCATATGTCGGGCTTACGTAATTTTGCTGCGATCAGGCATGGTGCAAAATTGTTGTTTCATAACCTCAAAATCTTCCAAGCATTAGGGCCTACCTAATAAGCCGTTGTAGGACTCAAAACGGCCAATAGCAGACATAAGCTTACTTCCATAGCACCTTTTTATGGGAAAAGTGCTGAGCTGCATTTTCAAGCGTAGGCATGATAGTGAGCCTAGAAACATCTAATCTATAGAGCAGCTTCAGTAAACTGGCAGCTTCTGATGAAGGCAGTGAAAGTCGAATCAGAGGGGATTTCATGTAATGCGTTTCAGAATTCCTTTCAGCACTTATAATGTCCTCAATACTTGGCCATCGTCCATGCTTTAGAAAGTACGCGTTAGCATCTTTTATCAATGTAAATGCGCCTCGCTGGGCGAGTAAAAAAGGGTTATTCGCACGAGCAGCTGAAACGTATTGAATGCTTTTTATATGAGCTAAAATATTAGTATTGAGACAAATAATGGAAAAATTATAGTTGTCTCCGCATCGACGAAAATCTTCAGCTACTTTTTCAGCTGCAAAATAAGCCGCTATTAATGGTGATGTAGTCCAATCTAACAATCTGGTAGGGACTCCAGAATGCTGAGCAAGCGCCATACAAGATAGAAACTGCGGTGACGGAAAACTTGTATCAATATCTTCTTCGTGCTCAGACATCAAATTTTTAAATAATTCGTTGTGGAGCAATAGCGAGGGATAATCAAGGGGGGTGTTAATACCAACATGATCCGCCGCCTCTAAAAAAAGTTGTATAGCCCTCAGTTCAGCATGTAAATGTAATTTCAAATACTGTCTTAAATTCCCATCTTCTAGTGTGCGAAAATTCGGCGGTTGAGGCGTATAGTTTTCCAAGCAATCAGGAGAACGATGAACAACAGGGAGTAACCGCCAATCCTCCTTGGCATGGCCTCTAAAGAGGTACCCGCTCATTAATCGCTCGCTTACATCGAACACGCCTTTAGGGGAAAGGACATTATCATCCATAAAACAGTCTATTAGTTCTCGTGCCGTATTAAAGCTGACATCTTCGTCAAACATGCAATCCCTCCATTTTTAAGTAGCTAATATCATCTGTATGACTAAGCAACTGAAGGTACATTAAAATTTTTCATTGGCACTTTTTTGTGATCCTCGAAAAAAATCGGAAGTTAATATCTAGATTTGCATTACAAGTCAACTTGCGGGCTGAGTTCTATTTTCGACTATCTTTGATATACATTGCTACGCCATCTTTTCTCATTTGTATATGAAACAATTCACTTGCACGAATTAAATCCCCTAGCTTTTTATATCCATAATTTATTGTGGAAAATGAACTGTTGTTAGATATGTAACTTCCAACCCGCCCCAATGGCGACCATCCGTCATCCTCAGCAGTCTGTTCGGCAGCAGTTCTTAACAATTTCACCAGTACGGTATCTTGTCGTAATTCATTTTTACTTTTCTTATTCAGCTGCACGGGGGGAGCATCTGCTTTTTCGTCTCGTTCTAGCGAAAGGTTTTCCGTGAAAATAAACAAAGAGCATGCATCGACAAAAGGTTGAGGGGTTTTCTTTTCTCCAAAACCATAAACCGGCATCCCACTTTCTAAGATTCTCAACACAAGTGGGGTAAAATCACTATCGCTCGTCATTAATGCAAAAGCGTCTACAGACTTACTATGAAGTAGATCCATTGCATCAATAATCATTGCAGAATCAGTTGCATTTTTTCCTTTAGTGTAAGCAAATTGCTGCATTGGTCTAATGGCATTAGGATGTAGCTTCGTCACCCACCCTGACAAAGAAGCGCTGTTCCAATCCCCGTGCGCATGACGCACATTCACCATTCCGTACTTCGCCAGCTCTTCCAAAACGCCTTCGATAGAGTTATGGCTTACATTATCGCAATCAATTAGCAAGGCAATTTTTTTGGTTTCAGGCATTGGCATTCCTTATTAAAAATTTATAGATGGCTTTGGGCACATTACTGACCTTATCAGCAACCTATCTGGCCTAATCAGCATGCAGTGCAATTAATGCGAAAACATGCCTAGAATCAATTACACAACATAACGGGTAGTTTTTATGTAAAACGCCGTGCGAGAAAATCGCACGGCGTTTTTTTATTGCATCCATTTATTTGGCTGATGCATCCCACACTTTGCCCGATGCGGTGCCGTCTTTTGGAGGATTGAAAACTTCGACGGCCATGACTTGATAAGTGGGGTCGTCGCTTGCGTTGAAGTTGTTCATGTCTGGAAGAATCCAGCCGCTTTCGGCCCAGGCTTTTACGTGATCGGCAAAAATAATTTTATGGTCTTGCCCCAATGGCATTTGTTTGGTGGGTTTGCTCCAGTATTGATAGAAAGTCGTCGGGCCATTGATGGAGGGCTTTTGTTCGCGGATGGAGCGATAGGTGGAGTATTCGGTGCCGTTGCTCACGAAGGTTTTGCCGTACACACCGTCTTTACTCGGGTCATAGGTCCAGCGTTGCAGTATGTAGTACTCCACCAGATGGGCAGGGTTTGATGCGGGCATATTTTTGTCGAAGCCCCAGCCGTACAAGGTGATATAGCTTGCGCCGCTGTCTTCGTTGAAGCGATAGCCAATAACCCGATTCTTATCGCCATAATGCCAACCCGGGCCGCCGACATAATTGTAGCCACCACCTTGCCAGCTCACGCTGAAGGAGCCATCAGTGCTCATCGTCAATGAAGCTGCGCCGCCATCT
>DATIGS010000078.1:0-41815 GCA_035481425.1 Cellvibrio sp.
CGGGCGGAATTGCAAACCTAAACGGGTAAAAATATTGCAGTAAGTCGCATGCATTACGTCGTAGGTTTCTTGCAACGATTCAGTGCTGGTGTGGAACGAGTAGGCGTCCTTCATGATGAACTCGCGCGAGCGCATTACACCAAAACGTGGGCGAATCTCATCGCGGAATTTGGTTTGGATTTGGTAGAAATTCGCCGGCAATTGCTTGTAGCTTCTGATTTCGTTGCGGATTAAATCGGTAATCACTTCTTCATGGGTTGGGCCAAGGCAGAAGGGGCGGTCGTGACGGTCGCTCATGCGCAGCAGCTCCGGGCCATATTGTTGCCAGCGGCCGGATTCTTCCCACAACTCGGCGGGTTGCACTACCGGCATCAATACTTCCATGGCCCCGGATTTATTCATTTCTTCGCGCACAATATTTTCGACTTTGCGCAGTACGCGCAATCCCATCGGCAACCAGTTGTAGAGACCTGATGCCATTTTGCGGATCATGCCCGCACGCAGCATCAACTGATGGCTGATGACTTCCGCATCGGAAGGGGTTTCTTTGAGGGTGGCAATTAAAAATCGGCTGGAACGCATAGTTATGACTTCTTGGTAGCTATAATGGGTTTCAAAGCCGCGTATTCTACGGCGGTTGGCGATATTGGTATAGCGCCCCGAATGCTCTGACACTGATCTTGATCAATAAAAATGTGTCGACCTAAACTGCCTAATTAAAGAGTGTCTAAAGTCTAAAGTCCAAAAAAAGGAACGCGATCATGTTTGAACTTCATCCTCGTCTCGCCCAGGATTCAGTCGTTATTGGTGAATTCGATTTATCTCTCTTATTGTTAAGCCGGGACGCGAATTATCCCTGGTGCATTTTGGTGCCCAAATGCGAGGATATTTACGAGATCCATCATTTAAGTGAAGAAGAGCAATTGCAACTGATTCGCGAGTCTTGTCGCTTGTCGGAAGTCATGACCAGCATATTCGATGCAGACAAGATGAATGTGGCAGCGCTGGGTAATGTGGTGCGTCAACTCCATGTCCACCATATCGCACGTTTTACCGATGATCCCGCATGGCCTCAACCGATATGGGGTAAATTGCCTGCGAAAGAGTACACAGAAGAGGCGTTTGCCGAGCGCATCAAGCGTTTACAAAATGCTCTGGTAGGTGAGGGTTTTAAAGTTCTTTAAACCACACTCGGAAATACCAGCAATAAAAAAACCGCCATGGGCGGTTTTTTATTGAGGTCATATTTTGGTATGGCGACTATTCGGCGAGTTTTGCGACCACTTTTATTACGGCCGATGTCAATTTGCTCAGGTCGTCTTTGCTGATGATAAACGGTGGCATCAAATAAATAATATTTCCAAACGGCCGCACCCATACACCTTGTTCAATAAAGAGCGGCATCAGCTCGCCGGTGTTCACTGCACTTTCCAGCTCTACTACACCAATCGCGCCCAGAACACGCACATCAGTCACGTAAGAAAAATCTTTACAGGGCGCAAGCTCTTCGCGCATTTGTTGGCCTATGGCAGTCACCGCTGTTTGCCAATCGGAATTGAGCAATAAATCGATACTGGCATTGGCAACGGCGCACGCAAGCGGATTAGCCATGTAAGTTGGGCCGTGCATAAAGACACCATTGTCGCCGCTACAGATGCCATTACTGACTTTGTCATTGCAAAGTGTCGCGGCAAGGGTGATGTAACCCGCCGTCAGGGCTTTGCCGATACACATAATATCCGGGCTGATACCCGCGTGTTCGCAAGCGAATAATTTTCCGGTGCGACCAAAGCCGGTGGCGATTTCGTCAACAATTAATAAGATGGAATGTTGGTCGCAAAGCTCTCGCACGCGGCGCAAATAGTGCGGTGAATAAAAGCGCATACCGCCTGCGCCTTGAACAACAGGTTCAAGAATAACGGCGGCAATTTTTTGGCGATGCTGTTGGATAAGTTGCGCAAATTTAGCGATATGGGTTTCTTGAAACGGCTCATCAAAACCACAGGAAGGTGCTTCTGCAAACAAATGATGCGAGAGCGCATGGTGAAATAAATGATGCATGCCGGAATGCGGATCGCACACTGACATAGCGCCAAAAGTATCGCCATGATAGCCACGCTTCAACGTCAAAAATGTTGTGCGTTGAGCCTGGCCTTGCGCATGCCAATACTGCATTGCCATTTTAAGCGCAACTTCAACGGCAACTGAGCCCGAGTCGGAAAAGAAAACTTTATTTAAACCGTCGGGCGTAATTTGGGCGAGGGTGCTCGCGAGTTTTACTGCGGGCTCATGAGTGATGCCAGCAAACATCACGTGCGCCATTTTTCCTACCTGATCAATGACTGCCTGATTAAGTACCGGATGATTGTAGCCGTGCAATGTACTCCACCAGGAAGACATTCCATCAATCAATTCACTGCCGTCGGCTAAATATAATTTGACGCCCTGTGCATGACTCACTGGTGTGACCATGCCAGGGTTTGTGAAAGAAGTGTAAGGATGCCACACATGGGCGCGGTCCAGGCGCGCAAGGTCAGAGCTGTTAAATGCTTGGGTGTCTATCATGAGAATTCCATGTTGTCGCACAGGTTGCCGCGCAAAATAATTGGTGATTTCCCCCCAAGCTTAACGAAATTTTTTACAAAAATCTGAATCAATTTCATTATTTAGTGGTGGCACTAATTAAATCGGAGGATCAAATCCAGCTGCTTGTGCGAAAGCTTGTCCATTTCACTATTGAGGTCATCAGCGATGCGGATTTCCTGCTGGGTCTGATTTGAAATCTGCGTAATTGATTGGGTGTTGCGCTCAATCTCCAATGCCATAGACGATTGTTCTTCTGCAGCCGCTGCAATTTGGTGGGACATTTGATCAATCGCGCTGACCGAATCGGAAATCGCATCCAACGCGCTGCGTACATTACCCATTTCATGAACGCTGCGATCAGCCATGCTCAAGCAATTTTTCATATTGAGGCTGGCATCTTCGGTAGCTTTGCCCAAGTTGCCGATAATTTGTTGGATATCGCCAGTAGATTCCTGGGTTCGTTGCGCGAGCGAGCGTACCTCATCCGCAACTACCGCAAAGCCACGCCCTTGTTCGCCCGCGCGTGCCGCTTCGATGGCGGCGTTGAGAGCCAGCAAATTGGTTTGTTCGGCAATGCCGCGAATTACATCGACCACATTGGCAATTTTGCTACTGTCTTCGCTGAGTTTGTTCAGCACATCACCAAGATTGCCGACGGTTTGGGAAAGATCGTCAATCGCATGGCGTGCGCCTTCAATTACCTGATTGCCTTTATCGACCTCGCCAATCGCAGCGCTGGTCGCAATGGACGTTTGGTTTGCACCGCTGGCGACTTCTTGTACCGCCAGCGCCATTTGTTGCATGGCGACAGCGACACCAGTGGTCTCCTGTTGTTGGGCGCTTATGCCTTCATATGCCTTATTGGCTTGATGATGTGCGATGCCAGCTTTGTGTTGTAGCTCTTTGGCGGATTCACCAAAACGACCGAGCGCCGTGCGCAAGCGCGATTTTATGGCGTGCTGCGCAAGTTCAATTTCACCCATTGCATCGCAGCGACCAGTGTAAATATACGCAGCAAGCGGATCATTAATAATGGTGCGCGCTTGCTGCAGAGCTTGTGCAATGCGGTTCTGTTGAAGCACTTGCGTTGCTCCACCAATGATAAGGGCAATTGCGCAGGTCACTATGGCCGCGGTAGGTGAGAATGAAGCGAACACACTTGTGGCGATAAGCAAGAGAATCCAGCTAATGATTGCAACCAGTGCGCTGCTGCCAAAAAGACTCCAGAGTTTTTCAACTGCAGAATAGGGCGGCTTGCCCTGGTTCAAGCGGTCATAGACTTGTTGTGCGCGTTGGACAATATCGGTATTGGCTTTGACGCGCACGGATTCATAGCCGTAGATCTGGCCGTTTTGACGCAGCGGAGTGATGTACGCATCTACCCAGTAATGATCGCCATTTTTGCAGCGGTTTTTCACAATACCCATCCAGGGTTGGCCGGCCTTTAAGGCACTCCACAGCATGCCAAATGCGGCGGGCGGCATTTGTGGATGGCGCAAAATATTGTGTGGCTGGTTCAATAATTCTTCGCGGCTGAAACCGGAGATACGACAAAAAGTCTCATTGCAAAACTCGATATCACCACGCAAGTTAGATGAGGAGACAATTTCATCGTGAGTGGAAAGATGGACTTCTCTGCCGGTGACATGGCCGTTATTACGCATAAATAATTTCCTGGAAAATCGATAAAACATGATCCAATGTGCAGTCGCTTTTTGTCGAAGCGATAAAAAACGGCTGCACAGATCATCTACCTAAGCATTTCAATCCTAGGACAAAACGAGGGAATCTCTAGTCGTTTGATACTTTTTGATCTTCAGGCGGCGTTGGCTCGGATGGGGTGGGTGATAAAACCGTCGCTGCTGTCGAGTTGCGCTTCGCGCAGAAATCGGGCGAGCGCAGCGCGCGTCTCTTCCTCCATATCAATAAATTCAACGCTGATTTGGGTGTGGCGATAAGGGCTGCGCCCCATGCGGAAGGCGCAAATGCGCGCTCGGCAACGGATGTGCAACTCGTCGTTGATATCAACTTCACACAGCGGCAAGAGAGCGCCATGGCGCAGATAAGGAAGCATGTTGCCCGCGACTATCAAGCGCAGGCCGCCGGTTGAAATGTCTTGCAGGGTGCCGTAACTGGGTTCTTGCCCCAAGGTGCGGATTTTGACGGAAAGTGGTGATTGGTGGCCGACGACGAAGCGCGGCGAGCTGCGTCTGGGCATGTAATAGACGAACTCGGGCAGGGGAATGGCAAATCCGGAAGCATGATAGGTAGAGCCCATTGCAACAACCTCGGCGCGGATCATTAATTGCTCGCCATTGCGATGGTGGCGTACCGTGATTTCGTCACCCACATCCAGTAAATGTTGCTGTGGAAACAAGTCGTCCAGCCACAACAGGCCGCGCTCGGTATCAATCGCGAGGATCATACTTTGATATGCACGGCTGCTGCCGGTGATTTTTGCCTCCAGCAATTGCCGCTGTTTTTTTAGCTCCCACAACGGGGCATATTGATCGGTAATGATGTCCTCGGACAGGGGGATCTCGTGCTCCGCAGTCTGTGCCTGGGTGGCAGATGCGCGGAAACCTTTTTTAAAGATTTTATCGAGAAACGACATGACTAACTCCTCGCGGCAAAGATTCTCCCACTAAGGCTGAGGCTCAGTGGGGGTTGTAGGGATAAGAGCAAGCGCTATGCCAGATAATCAAGACGTTGGTTTGGCGTGGTTTACAAGCAATAGTTGCTGCAATTTCAGCCGCTTGGGCCGAGCTGCCAAAGGTATAGACCGGCAAACGCTTGCCGTGTTCAGGTGATTCGTTTCAACTTGCGCGCAAAATCCGTACAATGCGCCGCTCGCCGACCCTGTCGTCGTTTGATTTACCCACGCATTGAGTTTTGAGTCCATGAAAGAGTTACACGAACGCAAAGATCGCCTTGAATTTAACAAGCTGCAAAAGCGCTTGCGCCGCCTCACTGGTTCGGCAATCGTCGATTACAACATGATCGAAGATGGCGACAAGGTGATGGTGTGTTTATCCGGCGGTAAGGATTCATACACCATGCTGGATATTCTAATGAGCCTGCAAAAGACCGCGCCCATCTCGTTTGAGCTGGTTGCCGTCAACATGGACCAAAAGCAACCCGGGTTCCCCGAGCATATATTGCCCCGGTATCTGGAGCAGGTTGGGGTGCCTTATCACATCATCGAGCGCGATACCTACAGCATCGTCAAAGAGGTAATTCCGGAAGGAAAAACCACCTGTGGCCTTTGCTCCCGCTTGCGTCGCGGCACGCTCTACGGTTTTGCGGATGAAATTGGCGCGACCAAGATCGCGCTTGGGCATCACCGCGATGACATTATCGAAACCTTATTCTTGAATATGTTCTTTGGTGGCAAGTTAAAAGCCATGCCGCCAAAACTGCTGTCCGATGACAAACGCAACATCGTCATCCGCCCCCTGAGTTATTGCGCCGAGGAAGACATTGCACATTTTGCCGAGTTGAAGGGCTTTCCGATCATTCCGTGCAACCTGTGTGGTTCACAGGAAAACCTGCAGCGGCAGGTGGTGAAAGACATGCTGCAACAATGGGAGCGTCAATTCCCTGGCCGTACCGAAACGATTTTTTCGGCTATCCGCAACGCGCAACCATCACAATTGGCTGATTTGAATTTATTCGATTTCGTAAACCTGAAAATCAATAAAGATGCACCCATAGGTGACGATGAAAACGATGCCTGCGGGATCACGCCTCTGCCAAACCGTGCGGAAAGCGGTGTGCAGTATGTGGATGTGCTGGATATACATTGAGCCGATGCTCAACATCGGAACACTGTAAAAAACAGTAAGCCTGAAGACCCCACCCTAAAAAGTGGGGTTTTTTGTGCCCCTTAAATGTATGGATAATAAATGTCAAATAGCATTAATTATGCTTAGCTATTGATAATCATTATCATTAGAAATATGATTGGCACCTAAATCAATAGCGTCGGCTGAGCCGATAGATCAGGAGCCATCATGAAACCCTTCGCCCGTTTATGCCTTCCCCTTGTTTGTAGCCTTGTGTTCGGCGCCTCGTCGGCAAATGCCCACAGCCCGTTTATTGTCCCTACCAGCTTTGAACCCTTGCACCAGGGCTGGGTGAGTTTGGATGCAGGTTTTGCCGAAGTGTTTTTCCAATCAGAGGTGACATTCGATAAAGGTAATTTTCAAGTGCTCACTCCTGCAGGTGAATGGGTTGCTCCGGCACGCCTGGAACAATTCACTACGCGCAGCCTGGTGGAGTACCAAACCAAGGACGAGGGTACTTATCGTTTCAGTACCGGCGTGCGCAAAGCGGCGATTTTCCGCATGTACGAGTTGAATGGTGAACGCAAGCACACGCGTGATCCTAAAGAGATCTTGCCGAAAGAAGCCAAAATCCTGGATCACTATCAGTCCGTAACCTTGGCCGATACCTATGTCACCTTAAAAAAACCAACCAAAGCAGCACTCAAACCATACAACCAGGGCCTGGAAATTGTGCCCGTCACTCACCCCAATGACATTTACGCCGGAGAAGCTTTCAGCCTAAGCGTACTGCTGGACGGCAAACCACTGCGCGATAACGACGTAAGCCTGTTCACGGGTTACGACCTCGGCGAGCAAGAAAAAGCCACCTTCACCGCTAAAACCAATCAAGACGGAAAAGTTGAATTCACCGTAGCCAACCCCGGCGTTTATTTGCTTTACGTCCGCAAAAGTGCACCTGCCCCCAAGGGAGCTGAAGCACCGAATTACGGCTATGTGTACACCCTCAGTTTTGCGGTAAGCCCCGCGCTCTAAATCATCAGCCCAGCGCTCTAAATCATCAGCCCCGCGCTCTAAAACATCATTTTAATTTTTTGGATGCAACCGTTATGAAACAAAACCTATTTCAGGTGGGATTGCTTGCAGGTTTGGTGTTGGCCTTATCGGCCTGCCAATCCACTCCCTCTGCAAACAAAACCCAAGCTCAGGCTGACAGATCAAAACATCAAAAGGATCACGGTGCCAGCGCAAGTCATCGCGCGGCATTTATTGATGATTACGACCTCAATGGCGATGAAGTAGTCGCGCGCGCTGAGTACGAACAAGCGCGGGCCGAAAAATTGAACGCAATGGATGCAAATGGAAACGGGTTGGTTGATGAGAGCGAATATCTCGACCATTTTGCGCAGACTTTGGAAAAGAAAATTAGCGCCGAACGCAAAGCGCAGGTTGAGCAAACGGAAATACGGTTTAAATCAATCGATACCAATGGCGATGGCAAGATGACGTGGGATGAGTACTGGGCTTCCGGTGCAAAAACCTTTACCCATTTTGCAAAAAGTATTGATGGTGTGGTCACGCTCGACGCTAAAGATAAAGAGTGGGATGCAGCACCTTCTGCACAACAAGATGCGAACCAACAGCAGGGCGTGAGCCTGACACCTGCCGCCGATGTCATTCGCCCGTCGGTATTGCGCATGCCGAGTTCACACTCGCTCGAAGGCTTTATCGATATCAATGATCTCGACGGTGATCAGCAAGTCACTGCTGCTGAGTTTAAACAAATCCGCCGCGGTATTTTTGATGCTACTGACACCAATAAAGACGGTTGGGTAAATCCGGAAGAGTACACGCTGGAATTTACTGATCGATTGGATCGTCTGGCCAAACAAGTTCGCACAGGACAAATGAAACAAGCAAAAGTGCGCTACGAAACACTGAATATCAACAAGGATGCGGGCATCACTGTCGAAGAATTTGCAGTATCCGGCACGCGCATTTTTGATGGCTGGGATTTAAATAACGATGGCCAGGTAACGGCTACAGATCCTTTGCCGCAGATAAAAACCGATAGCAAAAAATCAACAGCATCACTTGCCAATGCCTCAGCAAAAAGTGTGAAGCAGTAATGATGGTGTTTGCTTTTTTCTATCGTTGTTGGATGCAAATTATTGTTGTGCTGCTGTTAGGTTTTGGGGCTCACGCTGGATTTGCAGCCGATCTTTTGGTTAAAGAAGCAAAGCTTCAATTGCAAATAGCTGACGCAGATACCCTGCGTAAGCTTGAAAAGGACTTGACTCCTGTTGTCGTCAAGTTGAATGCGGTAGCGCAAGAATTTGAAGAACTAAATCAAACGGGAGCCTTGTCATCACCCTCAAAAGAAGTGCTTGAACTGCTGCAACTATGTGAGCACTGGCAAGCGCAGCTGCACAACAACTTCAGCTGCCGTCTTGGTGCGTTGGAGCGGGATTGGGGCGTTGCTGTAACAAAAAATGAACTGCCTGATCGAACTTTATTACGCCAAAAATCCCGTCTGCATTTGCAGCTTGGGTGGCAGGTCGATAAATCCGGCGTGCATTTTAGTGATAAGGCAATAGCCGAAGGTTTGCAGCTGGATTTGCGAGGTCTCTGGCAGGGCTGGGTACTGGAGCGAGTCGTTGTTGAAATTAACAGGATCACGCAGCAGCAAAAAATTAACCTTGGAAATTTTTCCGTTTCCTACGATGACTTGACCAAAGCGGTAACGCCAAGTGCCGCGCTGGAACAACAGGTAGCGCTCACTGGACTCTCCGCTTTTGTGGTGCCGCTTAACAATCAAACCTTGGCGGTTTTTGATCGCCATCAGCATTTACGTAAAGTTGCGCATTATTCAATGAGCCATTTACTAGTTACAAAAGAAGGCTGGCCAGTTGAGTTCGCACCCTCGTTGCTGGTGCGCGCAAACAGCGCGATAGAAAGTGGTGTGCTTGTGCAATCACTTCTGAGCGGTTCGGTGCATGAGGCATTGGAACAGGTGAATGCAAAAACCGATGTGGCCGCGTTGGCGATTACCGAAACCGGACTATTTTTCGCCAGCGAACAATGGTATCGCGATCTCGCTGGAACCAATTCACCTTGGTCAAACCAGCAAACATTTTCAGTCGATTATGAAATTCCCGCGCTCGATGTGGCGGAATATCGCCGCCCTTATATCGCGATTTGGATTGCAGATGAACAGGGTAATTCAGTGCGGCAATTGCAAGTGTTGGGCGATGGCCGCTGGCTGCGCGATTTGCGGGTGTGGTGGCGCAAATTCGCGCGTGCAGATGATTCGTTGGTTGATGCACTGGCCGGCGCAACACGTAAGCCCGGTAGTTACCGTATTGATTGGGACGGACGCGACGGACAAGGTCAAAAGGTTCAACAGGGAAAGTATGTATTGCACCTTGAAGTCGTTCGCGAACACGGTGAAAGAGAAACGCTGCAAGTGCCGTTTTTATTGAATGGCCAAACGCTAAAGGCCGATACCAAAGGCATACAGGAAATAGGCCGCGTTCGGCTGAGTTTGCAATAAACCCATACAATTTTTTTCTGCACACCAATTTATTTTTCGACCAACATTTTGCGAATAGTTTATGAATAGAAAATCTGTTTTTTCTCCACTACCTTTTCGGTTGATGCTGGCAGTTACTGCCAGTTCAGTGTGTGCATCGGCGGTATTAGCGGCGGCTCCAGAGGCCAGGGAAGATGATCCCATCAATTTAAATAAAGTTGTTGTGACCGCGACACGCACGCCCAAATTGCTGGTGGACTCGCCTGTGTCGGTAGAAGTAGTGACAGGTGAAACTCTACGCAAAGTGTCCCAAACCACGCTCGCCAATGCGTTGGATTTTTTGCCCGGTGTGGTAGTAAAGCGTAGCCCCAAAGGTGGTTACAACGTGCAAATGCAAGGGTTTGATGGCGACCGGGTATTGGTGTTGGTCGATGGGCGGCGAGTCATTGCGCCAACCGGAGCTGCAGCAGACCTTGATCAAATCAGCGTGGCAAATGTTGAACGAATTGAAATTATGCGCGGCGCCGGGTCTGTGCTTTATGGCAGTTCAGCAATGGGCGGCGTTATCAATATTATTACCCGACAGGATTCAGGTAATCATCTCAGCCTGACTTCGGAAGTGTCTTCTTATTTGGGTAATGAAATTGAAGGCGATGAAATTGGTTACCAAAACCGTGTTGAGGGCAGCGCGAAGCTGGGCGAGTGGCGCACCAAGGTAAATCTGCAACAAATTAATGATGTGGGTTTTGATTATCAACCGGAAACCATTGCACAGACAGCAGCAGATGTTGAGAAAAATTTCGGGCAGTTTGCCGTAGGGCGCGATTTCTCCAGTTTTAGTGGCGATTACCGCGTGCAACTGTTTGATGAACAAAAACATCGCGATAGTTACAAGTTGCCTGGGCGCGACACCGTTATTTACTACAGTTCCGATGTGGAACAGGTACAACACGATCTGGAGTTTCGCGATCGTCCGGCGACAGAAGAAGCGCGTGCCGACGCCGGTAATTGGAAAGTGAACGGCCGCTATACCAGTCATCAAGAAACCAGCGGTGAATCCAATGGTTTGCGTGATACCGATATTACGCTGACAGAATTGGATAGCCAAAAAGCATGGCTGGGAAAAGGTTACGAATTGGTGGGCGGCCTGAGTGCAAGCCGCAATACATTGAATCAAATAAAACAAGGCGAAGTTATCCCGGAAGTGGATGATGAATCCAACCAGGGTTACGAAGCTTTTGCACAATACAGTGCGCTTACTGCCAGTAGCGAAATTTTGAGTGGTTTGCGTGTCCAACACGATTCGGATTTCGATTGGCATTCGGCGGTGCGTGTTAGTGGCATGAAAAAAATGATGGGCGCCGGCGATAGCCAATGGCATCTGCGGGGTGGAGTGGGGCAGAGCTATCGCGTGCCTACACTCAAAGAACGCTTCTATATTTTTGATCACAGCAATTTGGGTTACATGGTGTTGGGCAATCCGGATCTTCAACCGGAAACCGCTGTTACCGGTAATACCAGCATTAGCTATCTGCTTCCGCTTGCCGACGACGCCGGTATTTTTGAAAGTGAATTTAATATCCACTATTCCGATGCAAAAAACCTGATTGATACGGTTTCAGATGAGGAGGCTTCGGCCATTACGCAATTGGATGTATCACGCTATAGCAATTTTGCCAAAACCGAAATTTATGGCGCCGACCTGAGCTCCAAATACCAATACAACAACTGGAATATGCAACTGGCATACAGCTATTTGTATGCAGAAGACAAAATTACCGGCGAGCGTTTACCCAATCGTCCGCGCCATCAAATTAAAGCCAATTTTGGTCATCACTATCCCGCCTATGACTTGGATAGCCTTCTCTATTTTGTTTATGAAGCCGATGAATACTCAGGTACTCCAGGCAAACCTGTCGCGAGTGATAGTTACTTGAGCGTGAATTTTAATATTACGCAAAACCTGACATCGAATTTCAGCTGGCGTGTTGGTGTAGACAATATTTTTGACGAGCACCAGGATCCAAAGGCAGTGAGTGCGGGAGAGTTTGATCAGCGTGCGATAACGAGTCGCCGTGTGTTTGCCGGGTTTACCTACAACTTTTTCTAATGCTGAATAGTTAATTCGAACTTGAACTTTTAATTTCACAACATAATGGAGGTTTTCATGATTAAGGTTGCACCGAATTTGAAAATGGCAGCCGTATTTTCAGCCTGCTTTACGATGGTTGCATGCGGTGGGGGCAGTTCGGGCGGTTCGTCTTCCAGCTCGACCAGTAGCTCGGTAATATCAAGTTCAAGTAGTGTCTCTAGCGTTCAATCCAGTTCGAGTTCTGTTTCAAGTTCCGCTAGTAGCCAGGCATCCATGGTTACTGCTGGCCCGCTCAGCACCGGAACCTCAGGCGCTCCTGTTTATGCGTATTATGATTTGGATACAGGTACTGCATTAACGCTGACCGAAGCTGGAGCAGCGACCAATAGTGCTTGGGATATTTCTTTCCGTCGCACCAAGGTGTATCTCAATGCTAAAGCCAATACGCCGGTAAAAGCATTTGCAACAGGCAATAACGCGGATTTCTTTGATGCGAATAAAGCACCCATCAAAGAAAAATATATTAATGCCACGCCGGAAACCGAGTTGGCCGATTTTACTGCAGTATTGGCCGCAGCAATTCCAGCCGATACTTCATTTACTACCGATAAAGAAGAGCGCGTTATCGGCAACAAATTTTATAACTACGATAGAACTACCCATGTAGTGACGGCTGCTGCTGACAAATATTTTGTTGTTTATTCTGATGGCAACTACAGCAAAATCCGCGCGAAATCCTTAACCACCGATGGTCGCGTTATGAGTACCGTTACGTTGGGGATTGCATTCCAGGATGTGGCGCGTGGCGATACCACCTTTATGGCTGAAGTAGATCGTACTATTGATGCCGTAGCGTGTACTGGTGATGTGTACGTTGATCTGGATACGCAAACGCAAGTAACTGCGGCGGACGCTTGGGATATTTCATTCCCCTGTGTAACAGTTGATGGCAAAACAGGTGCAAATTTTGAATTGAATATTGCTGCCGATGCCAGCGCTATCGCAGATACTGTTCCAGCCGCTACCGGCATCGACAAAACACGACATAGTTTTTACAGCTTCCAACCGAATGTTGCTGCTACCATGTTCTTTGATACTTTCCCTTGGTACCAATACAATCTTGAAGGAACCCATTTGCTTTACTCGCAATATCAAGTGTATTTAATTAAAACGGCGACCGCGACTTACAAATTCCAGATCACCAGCTACTACAACCAAAGTGCTGCATCAGGTAATTACAGTTTCCGTTATCAGGCGCTGTAAAAATATTCTGCTAAAAATGTAAATACTAAAAACAACAAAGGCTGCAGGTGCAGCCTTTGTTGTTTTTGCGTCATCACGATTTATTAAAATCGCATTCGTACACTATGCAACTAATTTTTTGGAGTCATCCAATATTATGGCTCGATAGGTGTGTATAAATTCGTCGGCATCGCGCAGGCAATGTGTGCCGTTATCGAAATGATTGGCCCAGAGTTGGGCGAGGGCGGAAATATCCAGTGGCTTATCCACGTTGATCCCGCAGCGGCGGTAAATCATCCACGCCATACCAGTGGTGTAGGTGAGGTTGCTAATTAATTCCGCATGGGGATTTTTCAGGAATTGCTGCTGGCTGGCCAAGCCGCGTTGTTGCGATGCCAGATCGGGAAACTGAACCAAATAGGTATCCCACAACTCCCGGTGTTTTTCGGCGGTGATGCGATAAAGCCCTAAGCCTTTGGTTTGAACGCAATAGCAGTGTGATCCCATCAACGATTCTTGCGTGGCGGTGCCGAGTAGTAAATTTTCGGCTGCTTCTGAATATTCACCCAAGTCTTGCAAATAAGGTTTGATAATCAACTCGCGTAAATCACTCGCATAGATACCCATAATTACCTCGTTGAGCCCCCATTTTTGTCATGGCAGTGACCTAAAATGTCAGCGGTTAATGGCAAGCACGCTGTTTACGCACGGTTTCTGGCTTCATGTAGCGTCAAAAAGTTGTACATAATATGCACAGCATAAGTCGCGCCAACTTGCTACAAGCTGAATGAGCTAGTAAAAATCCCTTGGCTATACTCGTTTATAAGTATCAAATTTATAGGTATCAGGTTTATAGGTATCAAGTTTATAGGTATCAGGCTTTGGGAGATTTGGTATGCGAGTGGGTATCCCGAAAGAGATAAAGGCCGGCGAGAATCGGGTCGCGTTAACCCCGGCGGGCGCGGCAGAATTGCAACAACGGGGGCATGAGGTTTATGTGATGCGCGGCGCGGGTGAAGCCTCAGGATTTACTGATGCGCGCTATCAGCAAGCCGGTGCCCAATTAATAGATTCGTTGGCTGATATTTACGCTTGCGCCGATCTAATCGTCAAAGTCAAAGAGCCGCAGGCCGAAGAGTATGGTTTGTTGCGCTCCAATCAGATGCTCTTCACATATCTGCATCTGGCGGCGGATCGTGTTTTAACCGAGGCGTTGTTGGCGTCGGGCGCAAGTTGCATCGCCTACGAAACCTTAGTCGATGCCCAGGGCCGTTTACCTTTGTTGGCGCCCATGTCGGAAATTGCCGGGCGTATGGCCGTGCAGGCGGGTGCCCATCATTTGGAAATGGCGCAGGGCGGCAAAGGCATATTGTTGGGTGGGATTCCTGGCGTTGCGCCCGCGAATGTACTGATTTTGGGTGGTGGCGTAGTCGGGGCAAACGCGGCTGCCATGGCCGTCGGTATGGGCGCACAGGTGCATATTCTTGATAAATCCATTGCACGTTTACGTCATCTGGACGATCAGTGGCGCGGTCGCGTTGTATGCGAATACGCGACTCAGGAGCGCATAAATGATCTGGCGCTCCAATCAGACCTGATTATTGGTGGCGTCCTCAATACCGGCGCGAGTGCGCCGCAGGTACTAAGCCGTGCCCAAATCGCCAGGATGGAAAAGGGCAGTGTATTGGTCGATGTCGCGATTGATCAGGGGGGATGTTTTGAAACTTCTCGCCCTACAACCCATCAACAACCCACTTATATAGAAGAGGGGGTTGTGCACTACTGCGTTGCGAATATCCCAAGTGCAGTGGGACGAACGGCCACGCTCGGGCTGACCAATGCGACCTTGCATTACGTCCTGCGAATGGCGGATGCAGGTTTGGCTGCGCTGCAAGCAGATGCCGGTTTCTGTGCCGGGCTGAATATATATCGTGGCCAGCTTACCCATGCTGGCGTCGCAGAAGCTTTTGCGATGTCTTTTATTGATCCGACCAAAGCACTGTTAAATGGTTGATTCATCTCCTATTTATTATCGGGGCGATAGATTCGGCGCCATGTAGGATATTGATCTATACTCAGGCCACAATAAGCGTTGATTTCCTGCCAGGGATAACGTCTACCAACTTCATATAACGAGATACAGTCCCGGAAACCCTAGGTCAATGAGAGATAAAGCGCCGTCCTTTTTCAATGGTATCTCTTTCCAGCTTGCCAAAATCGGCATCATTCTGGCTTTTGTGCTGAGTTTTTTACTGAGTTCAGTACAGTTATATCTTGATTTTTTAAAGCAGGAAAAAGAACTCAAAACACTGATTGATCGTGTGATTCAAGTAGCAACCCCGCCGGCCGTGCGCTCGGTATCAACATTGGATGACGAGCTTTCCTACGAGGTGGTTAACGGATTGTTGCGCTACGGTTTTATTTATGAAGTTGTTATTTACGATGATACCGGCAATGTGCTCGCCCAAGGCAGTAGCACACGCCCGGAAATAAAAACCCGCTGGCTCACGAGTAAAATCACTGAAAATACGCGTGAATATACCGCCAACTTGTTATTACCCGGATACAGCGATGGAACCTCCGGCAGTATTCGTTTTTCGGTCGATATGGATTTGGCGCTGGAAGGTTTTTATGACCGTTCCAAAACCGCCTTGGTGACCGGCTTGCTGCGCAATATGTTTTTGGTGCTGTTACTGTTTGTGGTTTTTTATTACACCCTCACCAAACCTTTGGTGCGTTTATCGCGCGAAATTAACAATATCAATCCCGATCATCCCGGGGTGAATCGCCTCACGCAATTACCTGCCCAACGTAAAGACGAGCTTGCCCAGTTAATCGCCAGTTCAAATCAATTGTTGGATGTGGTGGAACTTTCACTTGCCAAGCGACGCGCTGTTGAATTGGCGCTGCGCAAAAGCGAAGAGCATTTGCGGCAGATTATTGATCACTTACCCGTAATGATCGGGGCGCGGAATATTGCCGGTTATTATTTGTTTGCCAATAAAGCACTGGCAAACGAGCTGGGTTACACCCCGGATCAAATGCGCAACTTGCACGTGCGTCAGTTATTGAAGAATTCAATATTTGATGTAGATACCATGCTGCAGAATGATTATCGCGTAATTCGCGGTAACGAAGAGCTGGATGTAATTGAAGAGCGTTTTGTCACATCAACTGGTAAACAATTGTTTCTCCAAACTCACATAATGCCGCTGGCATTTTATGATGAAAAAGTCGCGTTAATTGTGTCGGTTGATATTACCGAACGTAAAAACGCCCAAGCCAAGATGGAATTTATGGCGCACCATGATGCGCTCACCGGTTTGCCCAATCGCCTGCAATTGGTCGAACGCCTGGAGCATGAACTACGCCGCGCGGAGCGCCACGGATATTTCGGCGCAGTGTTATTTATCGATCTCGATCAATTCAAAACCATTAATGACTCCCTTGGTCACCCGGTTGGTGATCGTGTATTGGAAGTGGTTGCGAACCGCTTACAGAATTCAGTGCGCGAGGAAGACCTGGTCGCGCGTTTGAGTGGCGACGAATTTGTCGTGGTGCTCACGGTGTTGGATCAAAATATTGAAACCGCTGCATTGCGTGCAGGTGAAATCAGCGAAAAAATTCGTGCCATCGTGTCCCAACCTTACATGTACGATGATATTGAATTGCGCGTAACTTGCAGTGTGGGTGTGGTGGTCTATCCGGAAAAAAATAATTCTGTACATGAACTGCTGCGCTATGCCGATACTGCGATGTATCAGGTAAAAGAGAAGGGGCGCGATTCCATCGAGTTTTTCAATGAGGAGATGGCCGATAAAGTTAGTCGCCAATTAACGATGGAAGGCGATTTGCATCGTGCATTGGAAGAATCGCAATTCGAACTCTATTACCAGCCCAAAATTGATATTCAAACAAACCGCGTTGTGGGTGCCGAAGCACTGCTGCGTTGGCGCCATCCAGTCAAAGGCATGGTCTCTCCCGTGGAATTTATTCCCGTATTGGAAACATCCGGCATGATCATTGATGTTGGTCAATGGGTGCTTGAAGAGGCTTGTAAAACCTTGGTGAAATGGGATGAATCCGGTTTGTGGAAACCGGGCATGACCATGAGTATTAATATCAGCCCGCGTCAGTTCCGGCGTGCAGCGTTTGTCGATGATGTAATTGCAACGCTAGCAAAATATCCAATTCCCGAATCGTCGCTGGATATGGAAATCACCGAAGGTATTCTTATCCAGCGCGTGGATGACGCCATTGTTACCATGACCACGTTGAACGAGCGCGGCATTAGTTTCTCGCTCGATGATTTTGGCACTGGCTACTCTTCTATTAGTTATCTCAAACGTTTGCCAGTGAGCACGTTGAAAATTGATAAGGGGTTTGTGCGCGATATTATCGATGATCGCAATGACCGCGTATTAGTCGAAACCATTATTACAATGGGGCGGCTGCTCGATATGAAATTGGTTGCGGAAGGTGTGGAAGAAGCAGAGCAATTGGCGATTCTAAAAACCTTTGGCTGCGATTACTATCAAGGGTATTTATCGAGCCAGGCGGTGCCAACGGCGATCTTTGAAAGAATTCTAAGCAATGATGCACAGTGAGTGGTAAAGCCACTCACTGCATGACTAAAACGATCTGCCCAATAAACTAAAATAATCTTCCCAACAAATAAGGCACGGCGGTTTCTACACGCATAATGCGCTCGCCTAAATGCACCGCCTCAAAGCCGCATTTTTCCAGCAAATCAATTTCGTAGGGAATAAATCCACCTTCCGGGCCTACTGCCAACGTCAGTGAATAATCTATCTGGCGAGGGCATTCAATCTCGGTGTAAGGGTGCGCAACCAATGCACGCGTGTTCGCTACAATCGCCGGCAACTCATCTTCTACAAACGGTTTAAAACGTTTGTGCAAATGCACTTCAGGCAATTGCGTATCGCAACCTTGTTCCAGTCCTAATATAAGTTGGTGATGGATATTTTCTTCATCCAGAAAAGGAGTTTGCCAGTAACTTTTTTCTACGCGATATGAATTGATTAAATGTAGTTGTTTAACGCCGAGGGTGGCGATGGTTTGAAAAATACGACGCATCATTTTTGGTCGCGGCAAACCGAGCACCAATGTTAAGGGCAGCGCGGGTGGTGAAGTTTGCTGTAACTCAACGTCAAGATAAATTGCATCATTCTGTATTTCGGTAATCAAACCGCTACCGAGTTTGTCATTAACCAAACCAATCTTTAGTTGGTCGCCCACTATTGCTCCATGGACATTTTTGATGTGTTCAATTTGGCGTGGATTGGTAATACAGGCGCGATTATTGGTTTGTAAATTATCGGGCGATAATAGAATGATGTTCATGATTGGGCGGTAGAATCTATTGTGGCCATATTGAATGGCGTCCCCGGCAAGATTCCAACTTGCGACCTATCCCTTAGGAGGGGATTGCTCTATGCAGCTGAGCTACGGGGACATTGTTCGGGCTGGCATTATATGCAATTTTATTTGCAAGTGATTAATTTGTCAGTGCAATTAGCGAATTAAAGACGTTCTGCAGGTTCCTACGCCGTATACCTCCTATAAGGCGATCATCTCTTAATCAACCCACTCTCTGAAGCCACCCGGCAACTACAACAACTTCAGCGCTGCTTTAGCGAAGTGATTTTTTGTAATTTACTTGTATACAAGAATCCAAGTGGACATTAGTATGCCAAGTGGAACTGGCTCATGGCTGGTTTGTGGAAAATCTCTATAAAAATACGCACAGGATTTCTTATGACTTCGAAATACACTCTCCCGGCATTCAAAATAAGTTTGCTTAGTCTTGCCATGGCAGCCGCTACGGGTGCTCATGCACAGTCTAATGATCAATTGGTTGAAGAGATCGTAGTAACCGGTTACCGCGCCAGCTTGCAAAGTGCGCTGGATACCAAACGCGACTCTAACGGTGTGGTGGATGCAATCAGCTCCGAAGAGATTGGTAAATTCCCCGATACCAATTTGGCGGAATCGCTACAGCGCATCACCGGTGTGTCGATTGACCGTAGCGGTGGCGAAGGGCGTCAAATCACGGTTCGCGGGTTAGGGCCGCAGTTCAACACCGTGTTACTCAATGGCCGACAAATGCCTAACGCCAATGCTAGCCGTGGGTTCAACTTCGATACCGTAGCGGCTGAAATGGTAAGTGGAGTTGAAGTGTATAAAACCTCAACCGCGACCACTCAATCGGGCGGAATAGGAGCAACGGTTAATGTAAAAACCGCTCGTCCGCTCGACGTGGGGACTAAATTAACCGGTTCGATAAAGGGGATGAGCGAATCCAATGTGAGCGGTGTAACACCGTCTGTATCGGGTCTTTTCAGTACTACCTTTAATGAAAATATTGGTGTTCTTGCAGCGGTCAGTTACCAGGAGCGCGAATATCTGAGTGATGCGGCTGAACAGCGCCGTTGGGATTGGCGGTCGCGTCGTCCTGCCACTTTGGGTTCTTACCTGCGGCTGCCAGATGCTAATGGCAACCTCCAAAACGTGGATTTCTATCCGACCCAAACCGTTATTCGTCGTCAGGAGTTTGACCGCGAGCGTTTGAACGGTAGCTTGGTTTTCCAATATCAACCCGCGGATAACTTTACGTTAACTGTGGATGCACAATACTCCGATTTGCAGCAAGAAGGCATGGAGTATGAAAGCGCAGCATGGTATGGCTACGGCAATAACGAACAATATGAAATTGATGACAATGGCACCATCATCAACCGCACTGTGACTAACGCTGGCTTGGACTTTTTTGTTAACAACCCGGAGACGCAGGAAGTCGGTTTGACTACCGGCATCGAAGCGAACTGGAATATCACAGACTCATCCAATCTGGTCATTGCCTACAGCCAATCAACGGCAGAAGCTCAACCGGATGGACAAAAAAATATCAGTCGTTCAGATGTGCAGGCGTCGCCCTTGTCGTTCACCTTTGAAGTGCGCGACGATGTTGCCAGCCATTTTTATGACAACGAGGACATCGGTATCGCCAATGCACGCATCTGGCAATATGACGGCTACTCAGACCCGCGCAAAGATGAAATCGATCAGGCTCGCGTTGATTACACCTTTACCCAGGATAGTTTCACGTTAAAAGCCGGTGCGATGTTTACTGACCAGACTAAAACCATCCAGCAGTACACAACGACGCTCGGTGGCAGTTTGCAAGGTAAGTACACGCTGGTCGGTACCGACCCGACCACCAGTCTTTTCCGTACGGTTGAAGAAGCGAATGCCGCAGGTTATGAAACCAAAATCATGAATCATGGCGTGTTGGGCGACTTGGCGTATTTCTCGTTTGATCCACTCGCGTTTAACAGCTGGGTGCAATACGCCCAACAAGACCCGACTGCGACTGCTGCGCAGAAAAACGTAAATGCTTCGACGCTGGTATTGCAACCAAACTGGTCTGAAATTAATGAGGAAACCACTTCGTTCTATGTAGAAGGTACCAAGTCCTACGATATTAGCGGCCGCGATTTAACGTTCGTTGCAGGCGTGCGTTATGAAGATACGAAAATTGCGTCTACCTCGCTCGAAAGAACACTGGTCTCTTTGACACCGCCAGCGGTTGCCGGTGAAAACTATGTGCGTGGATTCTCGGAAAGCGTGCCCTTTACCGATGGCGATGGTTATGATGTGTTCCTGCCAAACCTCTCGGTGAAATATGATTTGTTGGAGGATGTAATCGTCCGTTTTGCTGCGTCCCAGACCATTACTCGTCCTGAATTGACCGACATGCGTTCGTCGCGTGATTTTGGTGATATTCGTGAAGGGCAGTCGGGGATTGGTAGCGCCGGCAACCCGAACCTCGAACCCTTTATGTCGGATAACTTTGACCTGTCGGCAGAATGGTACATCAACGATTTTGATTACATCTCGCTTGCGGCTTTCTCAAAATCCATTGATAACTTCGTAGTGACCGAGGCAGCACCGGAAGTTATTACCGGCGTTATCGACCCGGCAACAGGTCAGGACGTCGTTTATGAAATGCGTCGTCCACGTAACCTCGACACAAAAGAAGTGAGTGGTATTGAGGTGGGCGGGCAACACATTTTTGGTGACTCCGGCTTTGGTGTAATTGCGAACGCGACTTTTGTATTTGCTGACCCTGAATACGATTTCGATACCCCTTTAGGCGAAGTACCCAAGGCGGATGCGGTCGTTGGTGTGAGCGATTCGGCAAACCTGATTGGCTTCTATGAAAACGGTCCCTTCCAAATTCGTATCGCTTACAACTGGAGGGATTCATTTATTCGCGGTTTCCAATACTATTATTCCAGCACAAGTAATGAGCCGGTTGTGGTGGAAGATTATTCGCAGGTGGATGTCACCATGAGCTATGACCTGACCGACAACTTCAGTATTTTCCTTGAAGGCATTAACGTGACTGAAGAAGGCTCACGTATTCATGGTCGGGAAACGAATCATATGTTCTACAGCGGCGAAGGTGTTGGTCGCTATGCGCTGGGTGTGAGAGCAACTTTCTAATTTGCACTCAGGTTTCACCCCAAAAAGGCCATTCTCGTAATGGCCTTTTTGCGTTTTAATCACCGTTTTTTCGCATGCTAAATTTTACTGAATAGTCGCAATGTTTATGAGTGAAGATCAGATTACATCCATTTTAATTGTGGGCGGCGGAGCGGCCGGTTGGTTAACCGCCGGAATTCTTTCGGCTCGCTATGGGCAGCAGATTGACATCACTTTGATTGAGTCAACTGATGTACCGATTATCGGTGTGGGTGAGGGTAGTTGGCCTTCGCTGCGAAATACCTTGCGCGATATGCGCATTGCAGAAGTGGATTTCTTTAGAGAGTGCGATGCTTCCTTCAAACAAGGCGTGAAATTTATAAATTGGCGTTCCGACAAAGTAGCTGATTTTTTTTATCACCCGTTTTCACTGCCCATTGGTTTTCTTGAGCGAAATATTGCCGCCTGTTGGGTTGCAAATCCCACAGCCACTTCATTTGCAGATGCCGTTTGCACACAGGAATTATTATGTGAAAAAAATCGAGCGCCGCGCACGGCCGACACTGAAGATTACAAATCTCATGTGAATTATGGTTACCATCTGGATGCAGGTAAGTTCGTAACCTTCCTTCGCCGGCATTGCACCCAAGTGTTGGGGGTAAAACATCGGGTGGGGACAATTAATACTGTCCATCAACATCATCAGGGTATCACTGCGATTGAAACGCTTGATCATCAGCGTATTGAAGCGGATTTTTTTATCGATTGCTCGGGTTTAAAGTCGTTACTGGTGGGTGAAACTCTGGGTGCAAAATTTATCGATAAAAGTGATCAACTGTTTATTGATAGTGCCGTCGCCGTGCAAGCACCCTATGCAACGCAGGAGTCACCGGTTCTTCCTTATACTATTGCGCATGCACAGCCTGCTGGCTGGATCTGGGATATAGGGCTTGCTAGCCGTAAAGGAATCGGCCACGTCTATTCCAGTCGTCATATGTCGGATGATGATGCCCTGGTTTTATTGGGCGAGTACGTCGGTAGCGGATTTGAAAAACTTTCGCCCAGAAAATTGCACATCCCTTGCGGGTACCGTGAAAAATTCTGGGTTAAAAATTGTGTTGCGGTAGGCATGGCGGCGGGTTTTATCGAGCCGCTGGAAGCCTCTGCCTTGGTGATGGTGGAGCTGGCTGCTAACTATATTCGTGATCAATTACCCCGGCACAAATCGGTGATGCCCATAGTCGCGAAGCGATTCAATGAACTGCAAACTTACCGCTGGAACAGCATTGTGGATTTTCTCAAGTTGCATTACCTGTTGAGCGACCGTGAAACCGCGTTTTGGCGAGATAATCGTGATCCGGGTACGGTTCCTGAGTCATTAAAAGAATCCATGGAATTGTGGCGATACCATGTTCCTTATAAGAGAGATCTTTTATTCAAAGAGGAAGTGTTTCCCATAGCGAGTTACCAATACATCTTGTATGGCATGGGTTTTCGCCCGCAACTTCAATTTCCCGTTAGCGAGAGCGAAAATGCATTGTTCGCGCGTTTTATGCAGGAAAATGATCGTATGAAAAGAGGCCTGTCAGGAATATTGCCCGACACGCGGGCGCTGCTAAGTGCTATCGCCAACAAACATTAGGTTCAGCGTTCCGATGGCTATGAAGTAGGAGTTGATCAGCGGTTAGTGCAAGAAATTTTTTGAAATATAAAAAGGCGCAACCGTCCGGTCGCGCCTTTTTCGTTTTCTGATGATCAGGCTTTGGCGACCGTGTAAGACGAGGTGTGTTGGGTCTTGGTGCCTTGCGCGGTGTAGAGCGACGGGGCCGCGACTTTGCCGCGCAGCAAGTTGATCAGATGGCTCAGGGTTTGTTGTGAGCGTGCGATCATCTTGCCGTTGATATCGTTCATTTTCTGGCAGTCTTCAAATTCGCTAACCAGTAATTTCCAATCATCGCGCAACGGTAGGGTAGTGGTGTTGCGTTGCAGGAATATGTCCCAGCCTTGTGCGTTAGCCGGTAAGTTAAGGGTGGTGAGAATCTGTTTGCGTTGGTTGGCGCTGTTGCCAAGCAAATCCAGAAGAGCGGCTTTTTGTTCGATGATTTGTGGCAGTTGGTCTTGCTTGCGCTGTTCCAATTGGTCGCGTTCCTGAGCGAGCAATTGTTTGAGTTGGGCAAGTGCAGCAGAGTCCTGCGCGATCATGTTGCGCAGGAGCGAGATATCGAGAGACATAGCAACCTCTTCATGTTGGGTGTCACAAAAGACACAAGGCAAAACAAGCGTTGGTCAAAAGAGCTCCGGGGGAGAGCGCTTCTAACCGGGTAAACGATTCCTAGCCCAGAAGGTCATTCTGGTTGAGCATATTTTCAGCGATACGATCCGCATTGATCTCGAAGCGACCTTCTGCGATGGCGCGTCTAATTTCGGCAACTTTTTCCAAATCAACATTGGGTGAGCTGTTGATTTTGGATTGCAGGCGACCCAGGGTTTGAGCTTCATTGCTCAATACCACTTGATCAGCCGTACCTTTGCTGGCTGCTGGAGCCGCTTCGGGTGCCGGTGTTTTTGCTTCGGGTGCACTGGGGGCTGCAGGCTTGCTGCGAGTGCCTTTGGTGCCAATCGAATCCAAAGTGTTGTTGGTGTTGAAGTTCATCTTTTTCCCCTATTTGCCTGAGGTATCTAAACCCGTAAGGCGATTAACGTTGCTAACAGTGTCGCGGTTGCTATGTCGTGACAGTAGGTGATTCCTCTCCGGCTTTGACATGTATCGAGCCGATTTAAGGAGTCCCTAGCAGGCGTATCGGCCAGCTGGCGCTAAACTTTAGCAATATTTTAAAAAATGTTAAGAGATCATAGGGTTTGTATTAACCCCTGACTCATAACAACCCCGCTGATAATCCTTTCTGATGAATTATTGCGCACCCGTATGGTCTGGCCCACACGGCCATCGGCCAGTGCGGTACCGGTACTGCTTACTTTGATGCTGCCCGCCATGGACTCCAATGTCACCATTTCGCCGCGTCTGACGGCGGTCGGGGCGTCCAGCACGGAGGCTCTAAATGGCTCTCCCATGCTGATATTACGTTTGGCTTCTTTTCCGATAATGGCATTTTCGTCGGGCAAAAAAGCTTGTCGAATGCTGCTGATGTTGACCAGTCCGGTGGTGATCTGGTCCTGGCTAATTTGCTCACCACGGGCGATATCCCGTTGCGCGAGGGGAATCTGGCGGTAAATCGCTACCTGCGCCGGCACATGTACCGACCAGGGCTGGCCGGTCTTGCATTGGGCCCTGACATTGATGTTGCCGCCCAATCCGGTCTGGTCGTTGATGGTGTACTCAATCGGGTGCTCGCAACCGGGGAGCCTGAGACGTGGATCCAGGTTGCCAACATTGATGTCAATGCGCTCGTGTTCGAGTTGTTCATATTCCATCGCCAAAAAACTGGCGATGTCTTGTTTCAATTGATTGGTCGGATAAACCTGGGCGAGTACGAGCGGACTAATGCTTCCCAATAGCAAAATCGCCCCGGCACCAAGGCGCGTTGCCGCTTTTGGCGAGGGTGAGCGTTTTTCTGTTACAGGCTTATTGCGGCGCGCATGGCATAAAAAATTCCGCAAGAAAACGCTGTAAAAACTAGGAAGTTCCATATTTTGTCCTATCCTCAAGGGTAAGAACTGAGTGCCGGTAAGGATCATAACGACTAAAGTTTGGCACTTTTTTGCCGCTAAACTGCTTTACCAAGCATCAAAGCAAATACTATGCCGTCATCATTGATCGCCTCGCGATCAGGTTGAGGATGTATCTGGTCAGAATTATTGAGAATAAAGAGGTAATTGCATGGCTGGTTTAATGGATACAGTCAATCAGCGTACGCAGCTGGTTGGGCAAAACCGTCTGGAACTCTTGCTGTTCAGGTTAGGTGGACAGCAGCTATACGGTATCAACGTGTTCAAGGTGAAAGAGGTTTTGCAGTGTCCGCAATTGAATGCGATTCCCGGTCGAAGCTCGGTGGTACGCGGTGTTGCGCATATCCGCGGCGGCACTTTGCCGATTATGGATATGAACCTGGCCATAGGTCGCCGTGAGTTGCCGGATATAGAAAGTTGCTTCGTCATTATCACTGAATACAATCGCAAAGCTCAGGGGTTCTTGGTTCGCTCAGTCGAACGCATTGTGAACATGAATTGGGGTGATATTCATCCTCCACCCAAGGGTGCGGGTAAAGAGCATTACCTGACTGCCGTGACCCAGGTTGACGGCCAGTTGGTTGAAATCATCGATGTAGAGAAAATCCTCGCGGAAGTGTCGCCTGTGCGTGAAGAGGTCAGCGCCGGTGTAATAGAGGATGGCATCGCTGACCGCGTCGTACAAAAACATATTTTGATCATCGATGACTCGACTATCGCGCGCAAACAGATTCAGCGTGTGGTGGAGGGGATGGGTATTCGGACGACCATCAAAAAAGATGGCGCGGAAGGTTTCCAATATTTGACGGATTTGGTCGAGGCGGGCAAAGATCCCTATGCCGAGCTGGTAATGATCATTTGTGATATCGAAATGCCGGAGATGGACGGCTATACCTTCACGGCTGAAGTGCGCAACCATCCGGCACTGAAGAAGTTGCATATCATCCTGCATACGTCCCTTAGCGGCGTATTCAATGAGGCGATGGTGCGTAAGGTGGGGGCAGACGATTTCCTCGCCAAATTCCATCCGGATGAGTTGGCAAAACGGGTGAATGACCGCGTTTTGGCCATTACCGGTGAAAGCCTGTTGCCGCCGGAAGAGGAGTGACTGTGTGTTGCCGTACCGAATTAACGGGCGGTATTTGTTTTACATTGGACGCCTATGATTAATAAAGAGTCAGCCATTGCCAAACCGGCAAGTCGGGATACCATCGACCCGGCCGAATTTGATCAATTTCGCCAGTTCCTTGAAGACGCCTGTGGTATTTCCCTTGGCGATAACAAGCAGTACCTGGTCTCTAACCGTATCCGCCGCATTTTGGAGGAAAATAATATCGCCACTTTTGGCGAGTTGGTACGCGCACTCAAGCAAGGGTTTAACCGTAAGTTGAAAGATCAAGTAGTCGACTCCATGACGACCAATGAGACTTTCTGGTTTCGCGACAACTATCCCTATGATCACCTGAAAAATACGCTTTTGCCGCAGCTCATGGCGGGTAATAACCGTATGTTTGGCCCGGTGCGGGTATGGTCAGCGGCCTGCTCGTCGGGCCAGGAGCCTTATTCCATCAGCATGATGGTGGAAGAATACAAACGGCAGGCGATGGGCAATTTGGCGCGGCAAGTACAAATTGTGGCGACTGATTTGTCCTCGACTGTATTGGAGCAGGCCAGGCGCGGGGAGTACGACAAGCTCTCGGTACTCCGCGGTTTGTCTTCCGAGCGTCTGGATCGGTATTTCGATAATCCCACGCCGGCAATCTGGCGGGTCAAAAGCTTCGTTAAAGATCGCATCGATTTTCGTTCATTGAACCTGATGGATTCTTACGCCGCGTTGGGGAAATTCGATATCGTCTTCTGCCGCAATGTATTGATCTATTTCAATGCCGATTTGAAGCGACAAATCCTGCAAAAAATCCATGCCTCACTCAAACCGCAGGGCATCCTGTTCCTGGGGTCCTCGGAAGGTTTAGCGGGCGCCGCCGATTTGTTTGAGATGGTGCGCTGTGAGCCGGGGATTCTCTACCGGGCGATCTAGCAGGTTGTTTTAGTTATCCCTTCAAAAACCGGGCCTTTTGGCCCGGTTTTCTTTTATATATTGCCGGTTCCGACCAGCAAGGTAGTTGCCGGTTGCCACTTGCACTTGTCATCCCTCAAGAAGCGGAAAAGCTTTGCCGCTCAGCCATTGCCGCTTTTAAATCCCTATTTTATTTTTATTTTTTAGTCCTTTTAAAACAATGGCTTATGTTTAATTTAGGGCGTTGGCACAAGGGTTGCTTTGTTGTGAATAACAAAAGGTCACAACCGCTTTGGTTGCCACCTGTAATGACTAATAGGCGAACCCGATATGTCCATCTCATTCGAAAAAGCACTCGGCATCCACGAATCAGCACTGCATTTTCGCTCCGAGCGCGCCAGCGTATTGGCTAACAACCTCGCCAATATCGATACCCCGAATTACAAGGCGAAAGATCTGGATTTCAAGCAAGCCTTGAACCAAAAAATGCAGGCGGCGAGCGGCTTTGATATGTCGACTACGCAAAATCGCCACATTGATGGCAGTGGTTTCAGCACTAACGAGGGCGATGTTCTGTATCGCACCCCCCAGCAGCCTTCAATTGATGGCAACACTGTGGAAGACCAAATTGAACACGCGGAATACATGAAAAATGCCTTGGCGTTTCAAGCGAGCTTCCAGTTTTTGAACAGTAAATTTACCGGATTGCGCACGGCGATCCGCGGCGATTAATCGATTAGGCATGTTTGGCAAAACCATTTTCGATCGAATTTTGTAGGAATCTCATCATGGCACTTGGAAATATTTTTGATATCGCTGGCACCGGCATGAACGCACAAAGCCTGCGTTTAAATACCACCGCCAGTAACCTGGCGAACGCCCAGTCTGCCAGCTCCAGTGTGAATGAAGTTTATCGCAGCCGTCAGCCAGTATTTGCAGCCATGCATCAGGATGCAATGCGCGCAGCCGCGGTTGAAGGTACTTACAGCGATAACGAAGTAGATGCCGCTGCCGGTGTGCAAGTGCTCGGTATTGTTGAGAGCGATGCGCCATTACAACGCCGCTACGAGCCTTTGCATCCTAAAGCCGATGAAGAAGGTTATGTGTATTACCCCAACGTAAATCCGGTTGAAGAAATGGCGAACATGATTGCTGCATCGCGTTCATTTCAAATGAATGTGGAAGTGATGAATTCTGCTAAACAAATGGTTCAGCGCGTGCTGACACTCGGGCAATAAGGAGTTAAGTCATGGCCGTTTCCAGCACAACATCCAGCAATAGTGTTACCGATAATTTAAGTATCACTAAAAAAACTGAAACGAAAAAAAATACCAACGAGTTAGGGCAGGCTGCGTTCCTTGAGTTGATGATCACTCAAATGAATAACCAAAACCCATTAAGCCCACAAGACAACAGCGAATTTGTTGCGCAATTGGCGCAGTTCAGTTCGGTGGAAGGCTTGGAGCGTTTGAATACCAGTTTTAATAGTTTTATGTCTAACAATGCATTGCAAGCATCATCGCTGGTGGGGCGCAGTGTAACGGTGGAATCAGACAAGAGTACGCTGGTAAACGGCGGCATTGTTGCCGGTAGTGTGGACCTGGATTTTGCGACAACCGATCTGAAAATCAATATTTACGATGAGAAGGGCGTGCTTGGGCAATCCATTCCTGTTGGTAGTGTTCCTGCGGGCGAAACCGTGTTCCGTTGGGATGGACAAAATATTGAAGTGAACGGCGAGTTGCTGGATTGGGATGCAGGTGAGAATGGGGCAACCGCAGGTGAGTACCGTTTTGAAATAACCGCTACTCAAAACGGAAAATCAGAAGCGTTGAAAACTGCACTCAGTGCGAACGTGAATAGTGTAACCATTGGTGAGAACGGCAAACTGATTTTGAACCTTGCCGGTATCGGTGCAGTAGAAGCCGATCAAGTAAAACAATTTAATTAATATTTCCAAGTGCGGGAGCAGTGAAAATTGCGCGCGCACTTTAAAAAATGCAATAGCCATTAATCGTATGGTCGAGGTGTAATATGTCTTTCAATACAGCGTTAAGCGGAATTCGTGCGGCCAATACCGATCTGCAAGTGACCGGTAACAACATCGCCAATGCCAGTACCATTGGTTTCAAATCTTCGCGCGCTGAATTTGGGGATGTGTACAGCAGCACTCTGTTAGGTGGCGGTTCCAACACTGCAGGTAGCGGTGTAACCCTGCAAAATATTCGTCAGCAATTCACTCAAGGTAATTTGAAGTTCACCCAAAACGAGTTGGATTTGTCGGTGAATGGCGAAGGCTTTTTTGTGGTAGAAAAAAACGGCGAGCGTTTGTATACCCGCGCCGGTACTTTTGGTTTGGATAAAGACGGTTATATCGTCAATGGCACCAATGCCATGCTGCAAGGTTTTGCCGCCGATGACGATGGCAATGTTGGCGGTGTATTGGGCAATCTGCGCGTTGATGTGAGCTCCCAGGATCCGCGCCAAACAACAGGGGTTGATGCCTCCTACAATCTGGATTCACGTGAAGTGGTATTGGAAACGACTGGTTCACGCTTTTCGACCAATGGCACCGGTATCGGTGTGGCGCAGGCCGGTTTGATTAATCCCACAACTTCTACGCTCAATTTCGGCAGCGTGGTGTTGCCAGTAAACGTTGCGGCTCCACCTGCGGCGGCAACCACCTTCACCATCACTCGCGCAGTCGGCGGTGGGACATCAGAGGATGTGACAATTACCCTGAATCCGGGCAACTACAACAATCTCACTGACCTTGCGAACGAAATTAATAATCGGATTTATAGTGATGCCACGCCGTTGAATGTCCAGGCCTATTTCGACTCTGCGGATAGCAGCCTGAAAATACGCGATCTTGCAGAAGGTGTTGCGTCGACTATATCGGTCACGCCGGTAAGCGGCTCTAACAACCTGACCAATGCTTTTCCCGGCACCTTTACCCAAGGTATCCCGAAGGTCACCAATGACTATGGCTCTCACACGCTGGTAATTCAGGGGCCAAATGGTGCGCCGGTGACCTATGTCAGCGCTTATGGCGCCGGTGCCGATAAAACCGTGTCTGAGCTTAATAGCCTGGCTGGTATTACCGCTACCGCCGTCACCAATGCAACTGTAGTGGCCAGCGGGTTTACCAATAATGGAACCTTCACCCTGAATGGCGTGGCGCTCACGTCTACCGGCTTGCCGGATATGACGGCCATGGCCGAAGAGATTAACAAGCTCAGCAAATCTACCTTGCTGGGGATCACTGCCGAAGTGAACCCGACTACCGGTGATTTGGAAGTGACTTCTGCTACCGGCGCGGATCTGAATTTCTCGTTTACTGCCTCAGGCGGCGTCGCCACCATTATGGGGAGCAGTGGTTCGCCACAAACACTGGGCCCTAACCCTGGCCAAACACCCGTAGGTAGTGCAGTCAAAGTGGGCGGTGAAGTCACTATTACCATGCAGGAAGGTTATTCAATTGTCTCCAGCGCGCCTACCATTCCGGTGACTGGCGGCAGCATGTTCAACTCGATCAATGTGCCAGGCTTCTTCACTCCGGTGCCAATCAACGCATTTGATCCGGATGATCAGAAAACCTATAACCATGCGACTACTACTCCGGTATATGACAGCTTGGGTAACGTGCACTCCATGCGTCAGTACTTTGTAAAACAACCTTACGATCCTGCTGATCCAACGACTTCGCAAAACCATTGGAAGATGTATGTGCAGATCGATGGCCAAAACGTTGGCGATCCTGATCCAACCTTGCCATCACCGCAAAACATCGAGCCAACCATGGCATCGTTTGATGTCCACTTCACTCCCAACGGTGATTTGGATACCTCAATGACGGATGCGATTTTGATTTCCAACTGGACGCCAATTGGTGAAGACGGCGCGCCAATCGGAGCCTTGGGGCCACTGAATGTGTTGCAAGGCGGAACCATCCCGGTAGCCGAGCCACCAGCCAGCTCCAACTTTGAGATCGATTTGGCCGGTAGCTCGCAGCATGGCTCCGTGTTCTCGGTAGAAGAGCTGGATCAAAACGGTTATGCCACAGGCCGTTTGGCCGGTCTGGATATCAGTACTACCGGCATCGTATTTGCCCGTTTCACCAACGGTGAAGCGCAAGTGTTAGGGCAGGTGGCTCTGGCTAACTTCAGCAGTACCGAAGGATTGAGTCCAAGTGGCGATACCATGTGGGCACAGACCTTTGAGTCGGGTGAAGCGATTATCGGTGCGCCTGGTTCTGCGCAGTTGGGGAATATCACTGCCGGTGCGGTGGAAGAATCCAACGTGGATTTGTCTGAGCAACTGGTAAACCTGATTATTGCCCAACGCAACTACCAGGCGAACGCCAAAACCATTGAAACGGCAAACGCCACCACCCAGACAATTATCAACCTCAGATAATCGGTAAGAGCCCGCCACCCTCAATAGTTTTACAGCGGCAAACAGCGGAAGTTGTTTGCCGCTTTGCTGTTTCCGCTGTACATATTTTCTTTATTTATCAGTTGCTTAGTGATTAATTTCACGTTGGCACTGCTCTTGCAAAACCTCCAGTAACGGCAACACTGCCAAAAAACTAGCGCTTTCGATTGCACCGTACTTTTTATGGCAACGAATCCGAACAGCGCCGGGAAATCTGGAGAATCATTGTGGACAAAGCCCTTTTTATCGCCATGAGCGGAGCCAAGCACAACACGCTGGCCCAAGCTAACCGCGCCAATAATCTGGCTAACCTGAGCACCACCGGCTTTCGGGCTGACTTTGAACAGTCGCGCAGCATGGGCGTGTATTACGGCGATGGCCAGCCCACCCGCGCTTACGCCATGACTGAATCTCCGCGCGCCAATTTCATGCCGGGATCAATGATCACCACCAATGAACCGCTTGATGTGGCGATCCAGGGGCAGGGCTTTTTTGCCGTGCAAGCTCCCGATGGCTCCGAGGCATACACCCGTGCGGGTGATTTCCTGGTCGATGAGCGCGGCATGCTGCGCACCGCGAATGGCTTACCGGTATTGGGCACCGGTGGTCCCATCAATATTCCGGAAAACAAAAAAGTCCAGATAGGAACCGACGGCACTATTTCCATTATCAGTGAAGACCAGGGCCCCGAAGGTATGGTTCAGGCCGGCCAGCTCAAGTTGGTTAATCCCGATGTGCAAAATTTGGAAAAGGGCGATGACGGTTTATTTCGTCAACGCAATGGCTTGCCTGCATTGCAAGATGCGGCCGTCACGCTACGCAGCGGCATGCTTGAAGGCAGCAATGTCAATGCAGTAGAAGAATTTACGCAAATTCTCAGCCTCTCGCGCCAGTATGAAATGCAAGTAAAAGTGATGAAAACCGCAGAGGAAAACTCCGCAAGTTCAGCACAGCTTTTACAAATGTCGTAATCGGTTTATCGATTTTCTAAAACAGTTTTTTTAATACTTGCGCAAACAACAAGTAGTTAATTTGAGGAATTCATCATGCTCGCCTCTCTCTATGTCAGTAAGACCGGTTTGTCGGCGCAAGATCGCCAACTGACAACAATTTCCAATAACCTGGCAAATACCAGCACCATCGGTTTCAAACGCGATCGCGCGATTTTTGAAGATCTGCTGTATCAAAACCAGCGCCAGGCGGGCACCCAACAAACGCCCGATACGGAATTGCCTTCCGGTTTGCAATTGGGTGCGGGTGTGCGAGTTGTCGCAACTGAAAAAGAATTTACCCAGGGTAATCTGCAAGTAACTGAGCAGACTTTTGATGTCGCAATTGATGGTCACGGTTTTTTGCAAATGCTAATGCCGGACGGAAGTATTGCTTATACACGTAACGGCCAATTGCAATTGAATAGTGATGGGCAAGTGTGTAACTCAGATGGCTATTTATTAGAGCCTGCGATCATTGTTCCCGAAGGTACAACCAAAGTCACCATTGGTGCTGATGGTGCAGTGAATGCCTTTTCTCCCGGTGAGGTTGAGCCGCAGCCATTGGGCGATATCACCCTCGTTGATTTTATTAATTACCCAGGGCTTCAACCTATAGGTGGCAATTTATTTTTGGAAACTGTTGCCAGTGGTAACCCGATTGAAGGCACTCCTGGTGAAAACGGTTTGGGGATAATCAAGCAAGGCATGTTGGAAAATTCTAACGTGGATATAGTGGAAGAAATGGTGAATATGATCACCACGCAACGCGCCTACGAAATGAATTCCAAAGTGGTATCTACCGCTGACCAGATGTTGCAGTACATCACCCAGAATCTTTAAACGAGTGATTTGATTATGCGCACTTTTAATTCTCTTACCGCTGCTATGTGTCGTAAAGCAGATGCGCTAAAACGGATGGCCGTGCTGCTTCTGCCTATCGCCTTCGCTGGTTGTGCTACCACAAAGCCCATGCCGGATGATCCCGCGTATGCGCCGACGATTGCGTCCAATATGGTAGTTCCGCAACGTACGGAAGGCGCGCTCTACCAGGAAACTTACGGCTTGAATTTATTTGATGACCGCAAAGCCCATTTTGTTGGTGACGTCATTACTGTCACCTTAAGTGAGCGTACTGTTTCGAGAAAATCATCCGGTGTTGCGACAGGTAAAAAAAGCACGGTGGACTTTAATGCTGGCCCGTTAATCGGCGCGAACCCTACGATCAAAGGCCGTGAATTGACCACTCAGCTTGAGCAGGATCGCACCTTTGATGGCAGTGCAGACGCAGACCAAAGCAACAGCTTGCAAGGCAATATCACCGTTACTATTTCTGAGATTTTACCGAACGGAAATTTGATGGTGCGCGGCGAAAAATGGATCACCCTGAATCGCGGCGATGAATTTATTCGTATTAGCGGTATGGTTCGCCCGGAAGACATTGCGCCGGACAACACCATTCTTTCAACACGTTTGGCGAATGCAAAAATTTCTTACAGTGGCACAGGCGCACTTGCCGATGCATCGAGCATGGGTTGGTTGTCACGCTTTTTTAACAGCGCCTTGTGGCCATTGTAAATCGGAATTAATGAGGTTCTTTTATGCGTAACGTCAATTTTTTTATGCGTTGCAACAGTTTGTTCATGATCGCTGTGCTGCTGGTATTCAGCACGGCAGCCCAAGCGGAGCGCATTAAAGATATTGCGAATGTTGCCGGTGTTCGCTCTAACCAATTGGTAGGTTATGGCCTGGTGGTGGGGCTGGATGGCACAGGTGACCAGGTCACCCAATCGCCGTTCACCACACAATCATTCAACAATATGCTCAAGCAGTTTGGTATCACCATACCGGAAGGCGCGCGTATGCAAATGAAAAACGTTGCAGCGGTGATGATTCAAGCAGAGTTACCTGCATTTTCAAAACCCGGCCAATCGATCGATGTAACTGTTTCCTCAATCAGTAACGCAAAAAGTTTGCGCGGCGGAAGTTTGTTGATGACTCCATTGAAAGGTTTGGATGGAAAAGTATATGCCGTCGCCCAAGGCAATTTAGTCGTCGGTGGCTTGAGCGCATCCGGTGAAGATGGATCCAACTTAACCGTCAATATTCCCAGCACCGGGCGTATTCCCAGTGGTGCAATTGTTGAGCGCATGGTTGAAACCAGTTTCGCTGGTGGTCAGCCAATTGTTTTTAATTTGCATCAGGCAGATTTCACCACCGCCAATTCTTTGGCAAGCGCAATTAATAAAATGCTTGGCCCGGATGTCGCTCGCCCCATAGATGCAGTTTCTGTCATGGTAACTTCACCCGCTAATCCGGCGCAGCGCGTTGAATTTATTTCGATGCTGGAAAACATTGAAGTGAAAATGGGTGAAGAAGTGGCGCGCGTTATTATCAACTCACGCACTGGCACTGTTGTGGTTGGAAAAAATGTACGTGTATCACCTGTTGCCGTTACTCATGGTGGCATCACCGTGTCTGTAGCAGAAAGTTTAACGGTGAGCCAACCCAATGCATTTGGCGATGGCCGTACCGTAGTGACACCGAGCAGCAATGTGCAGGCAGAAGAAGAAAACAATCCAATGTTTAAATTTGCACCCGGCGCAAGCCTGGATGACATAGTGAAGTCGGTTAATAACGTTGGTGCATCGCCCAGTGACTTGATGGCGATTCTGGAAGCGTTAAAACAATCGGGTGCACTCAAAGCCGAATTGGTGGTGATCTAAATGTTGCCTATCGATACTTCTGCTTCTGTCTCTCAAATCAAGGATTCCTATCTTGATCCCAACTCGCTTGATCCAATCAAGGCGATGGGGCGCGATAGGGATCCGCAGGCATTAAAAGAAGTAGCGAAAAAATTTGAAGCTTTGTTTGTGCAACAAATGCTGAAAAGCATGCGTGAAGCCAATGATGTGTTTGGTGAAGGCAATTATTTTGACAGCCAAAGCACGCGCTTCCATCGCGATATGCTGGATCAGCAAATGGTGCTTAATCTAACCAGCGGCAGTGGTATTGGCTTGGCAGACCATTTCTATAAACAAATGATGCAAAACTATGGCGCCGGTATGAATCCGGAATCAGATTCTGCCGTTGGCAATTCGGGTGAATTGGCGATGCCGGTTGCGCATAAGCAATCTCAACATACAACAGCAACTGATGGATTGGACTCCAGTAAATTGGATTCCAGTGAATTAGACGGTTGGGTAAACGAATTTATGCGGATGAGCGACAACTCTGATCTGCGTAATATCTTGTCTGAAACCGAAAATGAACGTGCGGAGAATGAAGCTCACATCCAGCAGGCATTTAATTATTTGTTGACGCCGGCCTTGTTAGCCAAGCCGCAATACACGAGAGCGACAGGCGGGCAGAAGGCGAGTATCAGCACTAGCCAGGAAAATTTTGTGATGATGCTAAAACCCCACGCTGAAAAAGCCGCGGCAGAATTGAATATTAACCCCGATGTATTGATTGCCCAGGTTGCACTTGAAACCGGGTGGGGCAAACACGTGATCCACGATAAGCAGGGCGCAAATAGTTTTAACCTGTTTAACATCAAAGCCGGCAGCCAATGGCAGGGCGCTAAAGTGAATGTGTCCACATTGGAATATCGCGATGGTATTGCCGCTAATGAAAAAGCGGATTTCCGTAAATACAGCGATTACGCCGAAAGTTTTTCTGATTATGTGCAATTAATGAAAAACAACTCCCGCTATGAACGTGTATTGGAAGCAGGCACTAACTCGTCTGCCTATGCTGAAGCGCTGCAATCGGCTGGTTATGCAACTGATCCGTTTTACGCGAAGAAAATCAAACAACTGCTCAACAGTGATGCGTTCAAAATTTTGGATGATGTCAAACCGCTTGGTGATATTAATCTTCTGGATGATGCCAAAGCGCTTCATGAATTGAGTGGCAGTATGCAATCGGTTTTATCGTTGGCGGCTGGTAGCCGTCAATTAGTGGAGTAAGCATATGTCCGGTCTTCTCTCTAATGCCATTTCCGGTTTGCAAGCGAGCCAAAATGCGCTGCGCACGGCTGGCCACAATATTTCTAACGCCAACACTGCAGGCTATTCGCGCCAGGAAGTTAATTACGCAACCCGCCCCGAACAAAATATTGGTTCAGCGGGTTTTATTGGTTCAGGTGTTACAACGACTTCTATCGAGCGCGTGGTAAACGATTTTGTCACCACGCAACTGCGCCTGGATACATCCACTTTCAATCAGCTCAACACTTACAATATTAATATTGGCAAGGTGGACAAATTATTTGCCGATGTCACCACGGGTTTATCTGGTGCGTTGCAATCATTTTTTTCTGCGTTGCAAAACGGCGCGAATGATCCTGCATCAACGCCGGGGCGCCAACTGATTGTCACAGAAGCCCAAAGCCTGAGTAATCGTTTTAATAATTTGTCCCAGCGTTTACAAGATATTGAAGCGTCTGTTAATAGCGAAGTGAGGACCGTCACTGCACAAGTAAACTCACTTGCGAGTTCTATTGCTGCACTAAACCAATCGATTGGCGAAATGCGTGCATCCGGCAGCGGCAATCAGCCTAATGATTTGTTGGACAAGCGCGATGAAGCTTTGCGTCAGTTATCTGAACTGGTTTCAGTGCAAGTCGTTAATCAAGGCGATGGCGACGTTAATGTATTTATCGGCAATGGCCAGCCGCTGGTAGTGGGTGCTAAATCGAGTACCTTCAGCGTTACAAATGCCGGAGCGATCCAGCTCACCGATAACAACAAATCCGTTGATGTCACCAGCCAAATTTCCGGCGGCCAATTGGGCGGGTTATTAGGCTTTCGCAAAGAAGTATTGGCGCCCTCGATGAATGAGTTGGGGCGTATTGCATTGGTAATGGCCGATCAATTTAATACCTTGCAAAAACAAGGTGTTGACCTGGACGGTGACTACGGCCAGAACATGTTCCGCGATATCAACGATCCGCTCACAACGGCCAGTCGCGTGAAACACGATGCAGGCAATGCACAACCTTATGATCGCTTGTTGAATGTCACCATTACTGATGCCAGTAAATTAACGACCAGCGATTACCAATTCGACATAGTGCCCGGTAGCACCAATTATTTAATTACTCGCCTCTCTGACAATACTGTTGTCAGCCAGGGGTCATTAAATGGTTTTTATCCCACTAGCATCGAATTCGATGGCGTTAGTGTGAATTTAACTGGCGGTTCTTTTCAGGGTGGGGATTCGTTTATTCTTCAGCCCACACACAATGGCGCCAGTGATATCGCCGCCGTTATTCAACGCCCCGAAGATTTGGCTTTCGCTTCTCCCATTCGCACAGCAAGCAGCACGGGCAATTCCGGCAATGGCATTATCAGTGCGGGTGAAGTATTAAGTCAGCTGGATAAAAACGGCAATCTATTGCCCGCGTTTTCCAAACCAGGTGAATTATCACCGCCAATAATTATTCGCTTTACCTCAGCGACAACCTACGATGTGCTGGATAATTCTGATCCGGCGAATCCAAAACACTTAACACCGCCACTCGCTAACCAAACATTTATTCCAGGGCAACTGAATAATGTTTTTGCTACTGACCAGGGTGAAACCCGTGTGAGCGGAACAGGTAGTTTGGTTGGGTTGCCAGAAGGGCGCACCGCATCAACTGTTGCGAATGTTGGTACTAAACAACCGAATGGTTATTTGGCAGAACAATTAAGTTTTTCCATCATTGATCCTGTGACTGGCTCAATGAGCAATAAAACCCTGTACACCACATCCGGTGCATCTGCAGCGCAAACAGCGGCGCACATCAGCAGCGTGCCCGGTGTGAGCGCGAGTGCAATTACCACCGCGACCATCACTAATGTGAATGTGGCGCCCGGTGATTTTGCGTATCCGTTACAGCTGTCAATTAACGGCGAATCACTGATAGAAGATGACGGCGGAATCCCAACACCAGCATTTTTACCAACAGTGCCTGATCCATCAGTTGATGAAGCGGCGTTTAACGATTATTTGGCCGAGCGCATTAACAACAACCCGAATTTGCAATCGCTTGGCATTCGCGCGCAGAGCACAACCAATCCATTTACCGGTGCGCCGGAATTAAAACTCACAGCGTCATCGGGCGTGGATTTGAATGTGCACTTTGCAGCACCGAATAATCCTGCCAATAGCCTTGAAGTCAACGATGGAATGGGCAATCCCAACGTGCAATTAACCGGGCAGGGGGCAGCGCTTAGCACGGTGACTGTTGGCGGCCGTATCGAAATTACTATGGCAGATGGTATTTCGCTGAGCACTGGCCCGACTAACAGCACTTTATTTGGCGATAGCTCCAGTCCCGATTTTGCTGAATCGTCTTACATGGGTTATCAAGTCACACTGAGTGGCCAGCCTAAAGCGGGTGATACTTTTACGGTCGGATTTAATACCAACGGCACTAACGACAATCGCAATGTGTTGGCAATGGTTGAGATGGAGACAACATCCACTATGCAAGACGGCACACTGACGTTTGGTGATGCTTATGGAAAGTTGGTGGAGGAGGTGGGTACCAAGAGTAGCCTCTCAAAAATTAATACCGCTGCCAGTAAAAGTTTGTTGGAACAAACCCAAACCATGCGCGATGGAATTTCCGGTGTGAACCTCGATGAAGAAGCAGCTGATTTAATTAAATTCCAACAGCTTTATGGTGCGAACGCGCAGGTGATTTCTGTCGCGCGGGAATTATTCGATACTTTGCTTAACGCGTTGTAAAAAGCCCTCACCCCGACCCTCTCCCATAAATGGGAGAGGGGGCAGGGGTGAGGGTGCAAGTTGGATCAATTCCTGCATTGTCTACCTATAGGTAACAAAAGGGGCAATTATTTGCCGCTTTGCGGTCCGCCAGGAAATCAGGAGCTAAGCATGCGTGTATCAACATCGCAAATTTACAATATCGCCACGCTCGGTATGCGTCAGGCGCAATCCGAAATTGTAAAAACAGAAGAGCAAATTGCGACCGGTAAACGTGTGCTATCGCCCGCGGATGATCCTGTTGCCGCGGCTAATATTTTATTGCTGAATCAAAATATCGCGCGTACAGAGCAGTACAAAAAAAATGTGGATATCGCTGATAACAGCCTTAGCCTGGAAGAGACCAGCCTTCAGTCTGTTGTTGAATTGATGCAACGTATGCGTGAGCTTGCTGTTAAAGCAGGTAACACGGCGGTATTGACCTCGGCGGATTACCAATCCCTGGCTGCTGAAGTCGATACACGTATTAACGAATTGATGAATTTGCAAAACACCCGCAATGCATCGGGGCAATATATTTTTTCCGGTTATAAAGGCGATACCCAACCTTTCGTCAATGCGGGCGGTGGAAATTACACTTATCAAGGCGATGAAGGCCAGTTGGTCTTGCAAGCATCGTCTTCTGTGAGTGTTGCAGTAAGTGATTCGGGAAAAAAATTATTCGTGGATATTCCCAGCAGCCACAACACCTTTAACACATCACCCAGCAGTGCCAACCGCGCTGTACCGCCTGCGATTATCAGTGTGGGCGAGGTGATAGACCAGGAAGCGTTCGATAAATTTTATCCTGAAGATATGGTGATTTCGTTTAATGCACCATCGGCAGTTGCTCCTGCAGCTGCCAATTACACCATCACTGAACGCTCAACCGGTAAAGTCCTGGTCACCAATGCGGTGTACACCAAAGGCGAAGATATCGAAATCAATGGTGTGCGAGTAAATCTATCCGGCAATCCTATGCCGCCTACACCCGCGAGCTTGCCATTTAATTTTGATGCATCCGCAGCGCCAATAGATTTCGCAGCAACACCTGCAACTTTTAAGGTAACGGTAAACGGCCGGACTGAAACATTTACGTTGAATACCGTCGTTAACAACGCAACGGACTTTGCAGCAGCACTCAATGCCGCGCCAAACAACACCAAATTAACTAATTTGGGATTATCAGTATCTGCATCGGGTTTCGTGGCAGCCAATGGCGCGAACTTCCGAATTCACAGTGGCACTCCTGCCGTCGATAGCGCCATGGGTTTGCCATCGACTACAGGTGTGGGATCAACCAACGGTGTTCCCGGCGATTCATTTTTTGTTGAGTCCACCGATAAGCAAGGTTTACTTACTACTTTGTCTCGCTTTAGCGAAGCAATGAAAACCGTAAAAGATACCTCTGAAAGCAAAGAGGCATTGGCGGACCTGGTTGCTAAAACCATTACCAATCTTTCCAATGCCGAAACCAGCATCGTTGCAGTACAGGGGGAGATTGGTGCACGCCAGAATACCCTCGAGAGTGCCCAGGCCTTGAATCTGGATGTGATTCTCTATTCACAGCAAACACTTTCGAGTCTTGAGGATGTGGATGTTGCTGAAGCCACCATCCGTTTATCCATGCAGTCGCTGGTATTGCAGGCATCGCAACAAGGCTTTGCCAAAGTGAGTCAACTCACGCTCTTCTCTTACTTGTAGTGCATAACTTTTTTTTTAGATCACAACTTTTTCTATAGTTATAAGTAAGTCGTTTTCGTCGGAAATAGCACCCTTTCGTATTACAGGAGGTGAGATTAGTTTCTTGCCTCGCATAATGTCGCGTGGCATCTTATTCTGCATGACTGACTATCTTTTGCTACTCTTTAAGGGGCTGTGACCTTTTCTACAGCAATACTGTTTTGCTTCACCTGCAAGAGGACCCATTGTATGGCCATTGAACCCCTGTTAGACCCTCTTGTCCGCGCACTTAGCCAATCCCAGGCGCTGCTATCACTGGCTCAGGCCGACGATTGGGAATCCTTCGAAACACTGGTGCAGCAACGGCAGCAAGGGTTGTTATCGATTAACGATACCGAATATCTCGAATCCCTGGCGCAGGCTGACCTGGAAGCAAAAGCGGCCGATATGATTATGGAGATAAAAACCATTAATAAGCAGCTCGCGGAGCTGGCAGTA
>DATIGS010000079.1:0-10282 GCA_035481425.1 Cellvibrio sp.
CCATTGTTGCGGGCCGATAAAACCTTTTGTCACCGCAATGTCTGAAACTATGCGATCAGTTAATGGATTTATATTGGCAACCAGACTTTTACCTGAGGGTGCTTTGCTGATAATTCCCGCCAGGCAAATGGGGCGCAAGCGTGAGTTGATTGCACAATCTTCCGCTTTGCCTTGGGCGACTACGGAGATCAGTAGTGGGTAGCTCAAATTACTCGCTTGAATATTATAAGCGCCTTGTGAATTGGTTTCGGCTGTGAATTTTTTTCCAGCAGAATCACGTAAGGTAACTTGTGCATTGCTGAGTGGTGTCTGTTCGTAAGCGAGGCCAGTAACACTTATAGTATTGTTTGTTTGGGCGGAGCTTGTTTGAATTGTGTTTGATGATGCCGCGTTAGAAGATTTATTGCTTGATTGGTTGGATGCTTGGCAAGCACTCAAGCACAGTGTGAGTGCGGCCGAACAAAGTATCAGGTTGATTGTATTTTTTTTCATGGTTGTATTTTTATTCATAATAATCCTGCGCAGAAAATGTCATCATTCTGGTGTTAATAAGGGTGTGCGTATTAACCGTTCGCCAACGCCGATTAACATATTATTTGAATTGTCTATATATAAATTTTTTAACGAGCCTTGGGTCATCGGTGGCAAGAGTTCCCAGTGCAAACCATCATCTTTGGAGTAGATGATCTCCCCGGTTTTACCGGGTATATAAATAATCCCCGTTGCTTCATGCTGTACGGGAGTACGCAAGCTGGATTGTGTGGGAGAGGTAATCAGTTCCCAGTGATTGCCACTACTCGCCAAGCGGGCAATAAAGCCCTGTGCACCGCTTGCAATCAAATTGCCTTCTTGTGTTGCAAATAGAGCCAGTATGGTGGATTGCGAATTGCTTGCAGGTGAAATCGGCCCGATTTCTGCATCTTGCCACGTTTTTCCCGCATCTGTAGATTGAATTAACACTCCTTTATCGCCCGCCGCCCACAAACGGGGTTCCGTTGCAAAAACAGTTTGCAGGGATTGGGGTATGCCCGTTGCCACTCGATTCCAGGTTTTGCCATCAGCTGATAATTGGATAGTACCTTCCTGGCCAACGGCGATAAATTGCTGATGATATTGATCGTATATGACATTAAATAATTGTTTGCTGTTATCGATATCGGCGGGATGCCAATTTTCCCCCGCGTCTGTAGAGTAGTGAGTAGTCCCTGGGCCAGCTACAGCGACAATGGTGCCCTTGGCGTTTGTTGCGAGGCGATGAAAATATCCCCGATTTGAATCGCTGAGCGACAATCTCACTTGCCATTCATCCGAATGTTTTTTCTTCACCAAAATCGTTCCTGGTGGGCCAGCGGTAATGAGGCTGCCTGATTTTTTATCGGTGACTGCTGATAGAAAATAATCTATCTCCTGGCTGCCAGCGGCAATTGGTTGCCAACTTTGGCCTTGATCTTTGGAGTGAATGAGTGTGCCTTTGGCTCCCATTGCAAACCAATTGCCAGGAGTGTCAGGTACCAGCTGATGTATAAATTCTTTAACCGGATAATTAATAATTTTCCATTCATCATGGATATTTTGTTTCTGCATTAACAAGCCGGCTTCACCATAAGCGATAAAACCATTTTTGCCATCGGCAATAATACCTTCGATATTGGTATTAATGGGTGATGTTAAAGAAGACCAGGTGCGTCCGCCATTATCCGAAAGCAGCAGTTGTCCATGGTCACCAGCAGCGAGTAAATAGTGTCCGTCATTGCTTTGTTTAATATCATTCAAATATTTATTATTTTGAGAAACGGGCGCCCACAGATTTCCACCATCGTCAGATAATAAAATGTCGCCTTCACTGCTGAGTGTGATCAATAACTTTTCTTGGGAATGATAAAAAATTCGACTTAAATAATGGTTGGTTCCAGAAGGGATGAGTGTCCAATTTTTAATGTTGTTATTTAATTCGCTGTCGCTAGCCAAGTCGCCTCGTACCAGGTTTCCATCGGCTGTACTAATAAACACTTGGTTATCTACCGCAATAATATCGGTAAGTGCGGCGGAAGAAATGGAGGGATTAATTTTCCACTCATGGCCACCGTCGGCAGAGTTTGCGATCAAACCATTTTCGCCAATCGCAATAACTTGTGTAGGCAATACGAGGATTTTGCTAATGGTGGCGGCGCTGTTAAAGGGTGCTTGTTGCCAGCTATCTCCTTTCGCATCGGCCTGTAGGAATTGGCCCTGTTCTCCGGCGGCAATCCAACGTTGATGTTTACTGTCGAAAGCGATTGCAGTGAGGGTTTTGATGGTGGGGGAGGTCAGTTTCTGCCAATGATGGCCAGAATCATCCGAGCGGGCAATTAGTCCATTTTCACCAACAGCTATCAGTATGTTGCCTGTATCGTTGGCAGTAAGTGCATTGATCTTATCGCTAAAGCCAGGTGTAGATACTGCCTGCCATTGGGTCTCACCTGAAAACTTGGCAATTATTTTTCCATCACTGCCTGCAATAAACATTTTATCGTCGGTGGTTTTATGGATGAAAAATCCCGGGTTGAGAACATTTAAATTCGAAATTTTATTGGCCGGTTCTGATGGCCTTGGTATGGCAGATTCTTGTTTTTGGCAGCCAGCAATGGCAGTCAGCAAAAGCATTAGTAAACAATTTAATAATGTGTTTTTGTGAGTTTTACCTAAAACGATTATGTTCATATTAGCCGTTCGTTATTAATGCAATTATTCGGGCAAAAGGAGAGGTCGCCGTTACATAGGTAACAGAAAAAATGATTACGGGTGGGGTAAAGGTGACGAATGACACTGCCGGAAATTTATATTTTTGTGCGCGAGATGATACAAGTGGAGAAATAATATGTACAGATAAAGTTAAGCTGATATAGTAGCCGCGCTAGGATTTTTGCGGGCATAAACAGCAGTTTGTGCTCTTCGTTTGTGAGTGATTTTAAGTATATATGTAGTTGCTTTTAAAACATTTTGCAGTAGTACGATTTGCAAAATCTGCTCCTCTTCTCGTTTGTGGAGTTAGGAGTTTTAAGTATGTTAAAAAAAATAATGATTACTGGTGTATTGATTGGTGCTTCAGCTGTTGTTATGGCGGCCAATCGTCCAAGTGGTTACACAACTATCTGTAAAATTGGTACCACTTGTTCTGTATCTCAGGCAACTAACGTTGCATTCGGTGCAGACGACAAGTTTGTGTACAAAGTATTAAATGGTTCATTTAGTTGTAGCGTAGCTACTTTTGGTTCCGATCCAAACCCTGCGAAGTCAGTAAAAGAGTGTTCGATTCCTTCAAGTGGTGCCGGAGTATCGTCCTCTAGTTCGAGCAAAAGCAGCTCTTCGAGCAGCTCATCCAAATCATCAGTTTCATCCAGCTCGAGTTCGGGTTCAACTGGTGGTAGCTCAGAGTGTAAAGCGGGTGCGGTGCTTGAGAACAAAACCGTCGACTGTGGTGGCAAGACAATCGGTCTGTCTTGCCCTGGTGACGCAGAAGGACAACCGCCTGTTATTACTTTGAAAAATGCGACCATCAAAAATGTGCGCATTGCAGGTAACGGTGGTGCTGATGGTATTCACTGTACGAGCGGTACTTGTCGTGCAGAGAATGTAGTCTGGGAAGATATTTGTGAAGATGCAGCGTCCCTGGTGAGTAGCGGTACCAAGTTCACCATTTCTGGTGGCTCTGCTTACAACAATACCAGTAACTCCCCAGGCTCCAAACCAGATAAAATTTTCCAACACAATTCCAAAAACAGTACCTATGAAATTATCAACGGGTTTACTGCCAAGGGTGTGAACGGGAAATTGTGGCGCTCATGCGGTAATTGCTCCAGCAACGGTGGTCCACGTTATGTTGTGATTAACAATGTAACTATTGATGGCACCATTGGTAGTATTGCAGGCGTTAACCGCAACTTCGGTGATAAGGCTACGATTCGCAACCTGAAAATCAAAGGTTACAAATCAGGTTCACCAAAAGTATGTGAGGAGTTCAAAGGCGTACAGAAAGGAAGTGAATCTTCCAAGTATGGCGAATACTGGAACACTGCTTACTGCGATGTTAGCAAGTCAGATGTAACGGCTTTCTGATTTTTTATAATAATGATTAAACAATAATCGGCTCGCAAAAATCAGTAGCCCCTCTCTGGTAACAGAGAGGGTTATAATTGTGAGGTTTATCCATTCACAAAAGCTACTGCACTTCCCAACCGGCTTTTAAACTTTCCCACATTTCGTCAAATTGTTTTTGTTCGCGTTCACGCAATGCATCGTATTGGTCTGGTGTTAAATTGTTACGCGCGCTCTTGAGGAAGTTGTCTTTGTAGTCATGCAGCGCCTCATGGGCTTTCTCGATCATATAGGGCTTTTCTTCTGCTGATGCGCGTTGGATGTTTGCGCCCGTAGCTTCCATATATCGTGTGAATTCTTGTTTTTGTTCCAGTTTGCTAAGCATAAGCGCCTCGCGTTTGTCGGCGGGAATCGGCGAGCTACCTTGGGTCTCGTCAAAAAAGTTATTCATTTGGTATTGTTCGTAGGCTGAATCTTTCAACAAATCATAGGTTTTGCGATCTTCAGGTGAGCTGAGTAGGTGTGCAATTTGTCGATCTATTTCTGCCAAGCCTTGTTGCTGGCGGGTTACCGCCTCTTCTATTTCTTTTTGTGAGGAGTAGTATCCAATGCTGCTCGCGTTGAGGATTTGTTCACGCTGCTCCAGTAACGCCTGCAGTTCGCTTTGGGCTAGCCCGGATAAGGCCAGTCGCGACATTAATAGGCTGTATTTTTTTTCCAGCGTGCGTTTTAAATTTTCTTGTTGAATGCTACTGAATTCGGTAGGAGTAGTGGGGCCGGCAACTGGTTTGTTAGTGTTGTTGCTAATAACTGGCGTTTTACTGTTTTGTCCGAAGGCAATGAAATCTTGCAGGCTATCAATTTTTTTCTGATAGGTGTCGCGCTCTAATTGCAAGCGTGCATCGAAATCAGTTTGCTGTTGGGCAAGTTGCTGTTGCAAGGTTTGGTTGTCCAGGTAGAGTACGCCGTGACGTGCACCCAGAACGAGAAGAGCAACAGCAAGAAATATGCTTAACAATTTCATCTTTACCTCCGTAAATACGGACTCATTATTATGGAATAGGTAAATATGACCGAAGGAATTACCAATTAGGGCGGATGGATGTTTTAGTTTATTCCAGTCGTTTCTGGTTATAGTTCCGCTGGGAACGATTAGATTACATTTTGTCCTGGCCTTCAAGTCCTCCTAATGCTTAATAAGGCATCTCAATTCTCAAATTTTCCATTGCCTGTCTCATCACATATTTTTAAAGGCCTAGTTAGGCGACAAACTAGCCATAGCCAATTTTTATTTTTGACCTCCAGATACCTGACCTATAGTGATTCATGCCCGCGCAGAGAAGCTCCGAATAATAAAAGGCATTCTTACATTTAACATTTACCTCACATCCGTGTTATCACCAGAGAAGGAATGTTTATCATGAAGAATTCAATCCGACATCCGCTGTTATTTATCGTAATCGCATTTTTCATTACCATCTTTACCCACAATCTTTACGCCGCCGAGGAAGATTTTTCTTCGCTGGTTAAACGTCTACAAAGCGACAAACCCAAGTTTGCCAAGCGACAGCAAAATTTGCTTAATGAGCGGTATGATCTTTCTAATCGCGGTATTGATGGGATAACAATGTCGCGTGGAAAAGCGATCCAGTCCGGTGTGCGGGTAAAGTTGCCATCAAACACAAGCTGGGAAAAACTCGCGGCACTTTCACCGGATGAGATAAAAAATAAAAACTTGTGGCCGGCAGGATTTTTACCTTTGCCTCACCCACATCACGAAGCGGGAGGAATGATCTTCCCTAAATTTTTAATTGATGAAACTAAAAAACAAACTGATCGGGATTTAACGCGTTTTGATCTCGACTTTGACTTGCCTGATCACCTGCTACCGGAATTTCCTGCGCCGATTTATTTAACAACCCGACCTGATCTTGGCGATGTCTCCAAGGGGCAGCTAGTGACCCTGACGAATTTCCATGAGCTGTTCAAAGATATTCTTAATCCTAAACAGCTGGAAGGGCTGCGCTTGTTGGTTACGCCGTTTCCGCAGCAACAATTTAATGCAACGCATGATCGCCGTAGTTTAAAGCCACATCAAGGTGTCGCGTGTCTGGATTGCCATGCCAATGGCCATACTAATTCGGCTACGCACACAGTAGGGGATATTCGCCCGAACGAGCATCGCCATAGAATTGATACACCGACTTTGCGTGGCCTGAATATCCAGCGATTGTTTGGCTCGCAGCGTGCATTAAAAACGGTTGAAGACTTTACCGAGTTTGAACAGCGTGCCGCCTATTTTGATGGTGCTCCGGCGGATGCAACCTTAAAAGGAACCAATATTTTGGAGCGCGGTAGCCAGGTGCATTTTATGTCTGAATTTCAGTCGATCCTGGATTTTCCACCTGCGACCAAATTAAACCTGTTCGGTAAACTTGATCCGACCAAAGCATCCGAAAGTGAACTGCGGGGGCAAGAAGTTTTCTTTGGCAAAGGGCAGTGCGCAAGTTGCCATACACCGCCGTATTACACAGATAACCTGATGCACAATCTAAAAGTGGAGCGCTTCTTTAAAGAGGTCACTATTAATGGCCGCAAAGCTTCTGCCGATGGCCCAATCAAAACCTTCCCGTTACGCGGCATCAAAGATTCACCACCATACTTACACGATGGTCGCCTGCTAACATTGGCAGATAGTGTGGAGTTTTTTAATTTGGTGCTAGGGGTGAATTTGGAGAAGCAAGAGAAAGAAGATCTGGTGGCGTTTTTGTTGACGTTGTAATGTCAGGCTGTAGTTTGAAAGTACCCTGATTATTAATTTGAATTTTTAGAAAAATGATTCCATAAAAAAGCCCAGTTTTTACTGGGCTTTTGTTGGTTTAAATTCGAGGAAAAATTACATCCTCTCCATCACCTCAATTCCTAACAAATCCAAACCTTGTGCGATTGTGCGTGCAACCAAGTGGCACAAACGCAAACGGCTGTCGCGGATTTCGGGTTCTACGCCTTCTTTCAAGATCGGGCAGGCTTCGTAGAAGGTCATGTAAAGGCTGGCGATTTCGTACAGGTAGGTGCACAGCAAATGCGGCAGTGCTTCGCGTGCGACTTGATCCAATACTTCGCTAAATTGCAGCAATTTAATGGCGAGGGTTTTTTCTTGTTCAGTGCCGATTACGATGGCATTTTGCAGTGATTCAGGAGCGATACCGGCTTTGCGGAAAATACTTTGTACGCGAGTGTAGGCGTATTGCAAATAGGGCGCGGTGTTGCCTTCAAAGCTGAGCATGGATTCCCAGCTGAATACATAATCGTTAGTGCGGGTTTTACATAGGTCAGCGTATTTCACTGAGCCTATGCCAACTTTTCGGCCGATTTCTGCAACTTCGTCGGCGTTAAGTTCAGAATTTTTTTCACGCACTAGTTCAGTGGCACGTTCAACAGCTTCCACTAACAACTCGGCGAGTTTAACGGTGCCGCCGGTGCGAGTCTTGAATGGTTTGCCATCGCTGCCCATCATGGTGCCGAAGGCGAGGTGTTCGAGGCTTACCGATTCATCGACAAATTTTGCTTTGCGAGACAGGGTGAAGACTTGTTGCATGTGCAGCGATTGACGCGCATCGATAAAGTACATGATGCGATTGGCTTTCAATGTGTTTACGCGATAGCGCAGGGCGGCCAAATCGGTAGTGGCATACAAAAATCCGCCGCCTTGTTTTTGGATAATCATTGGCGACGGGTTGCCTTCTTTATCGGCAAGTTCTTGCAAGAAAACTACTTGTGCGCCGTCGCTTTCTACGGCGAGGCCTTGGTCCTGCAATTCTTTAACGACAGGTGCGAGATCATCGTTATAAAAACTTTCGCCGCGCACGTCGGTGTCTTTGAGTGTGACGTTAAGTTGTTGATAAATTTCGCTGCTGTGATGCAATGAAATTGTTTTGAATTGTTCCCAAAGTTTTAACATTTGCGCATCGCCAGATTGCAAACGCACAACATAGTCGCGCGCTTTATTGGCGAAGGCTTCGTCATCATCAAAATGTTTTTTGGCTTGTTGGTAAAACACTTCCAGATCTTTGAGTGCCATGGCGCCATCGCCTTTGGCTCCCAATTGTTCTTCCAGTTCGGCGATCAACATTCCGAATTGCGTGCCCCAGTCGCCCACGTGGTTTTGGCGGATAACCTTGTGGCCCTGAAATTCCAATAGGCGCGCAAGGGAATCACCAATAATCGTGGAGCGCAAATGGCCCACGTGCATTTCTTTGGCAAGGTTGGGGCCCGAGTAATCGATCACCACATTTTGCGGCGCGGTGACTTGCTCGACTTGCAGGCGTGAATCAGTTTGCGCTTTGGCGATTTGTTCGCCCAGCCATTCGGGTTTGAGGTCGATATTAATAAAGCCCGGGCCGGCGATTTCCAGTTTTTCGGCAATGCCGTCAAGTTCCAGTGCCGCAACTATTTTCCCGGCCAGCTCGCGCGGGTTGGTACCCATGGCTTTGGCGGCACCCATGGCGCAGTTGGCCTGATAGTCGCCAAAACCGGCTTTTTTACCGGGGGCAATCAAGGCGGGCAGGTCTGCTGGCACACCCACGGCGGCCATGGCATTGAGGACTTTCTGGTTCAGTAATTCGCGGATATTCATAGGGTAATTCGGTCGCTGCAGCTAGATTCGGAAGGAGGCGAATTGTACCCGCAGGGGGGGAGGTGATGCCATCTTTAATGGGCTGGACGGCCGGTGTCTTCAGGCTCCCTGTGCATTGCTAGATGAGGTAGGTGAGTTTGTCTATACTCAGTTACCGCAGTAACCGGCCCTCATCCACGTCTGCATTGAAGGATCCAACATGATAACCAGCCCAATCCCCCAAGTTCTTAGCCATCTCGATAACCGTGTTTTAACCCTGAGCCTTAACCGACCTGAGCGCAAAAATGCCCTGACATTGGCGATGTATAACGCGCTGGCAGAGCTGATAAAGGCCGCCGAGGCTGATAACGAGGTGAGGGTATTGGTCCTGACCGGCGCAGATGGCTTTTTTACCAGCGGCAATGACTTGATGGATTTTATGAATGAACCCGAGATTCATGAAAACCACCCGGTAGTGCGTTTCATTGAAGCCCTACGCCATTGCAGCAAACCGGTGGTTGCTGTGGTGCGCGGCCATGCGGTGGGAATAGGTACAACCCTGTTGCTGCATTGCGATCTGGTTTATGCCGCGGATGATGCCCGCCTGCAGCTGCCTTTTGTGAATTTGGGATTGTGTCCGGAATATGCCAGCAGTTATTTGGTGCCGCGGGTGGTTGGTCAACAAAAAGCGGCAGAATTATTTTTGTTAGGCGAGCCGTTTTCCGGAGCGGAAGCGTCAACATTGGGGTTGATCACCAAATCGGTTCCTGAAAGCGAATTAAATGCCTACGCCAATGAAAAAATAGCGCGCCTTGCACTACAGCCTCCAGGTGCTGTGCGGCGAACAAAAGCCTTATTGCGGGCGGCAACCAGTGTGGCCGTAGACTCGTCATTAAGTACCGAATATGCAGGTTTTGCAGCGGGTTTGGCATCGGACGAATGCAAGGAATCCATTACGGCATTTTTTGAAAAACGCGCTCCGGATTTTTCTCGTTTTTAGCACATCTCATTTTTAAATCGTTTTCAATTACCCCTTTGTCATTTGGAAAACCTATGAATTTCTCTTTCGATTTGAACAACAAAAATGTGTTGGTTGTTGGCGGAACCAGTGGCATTAATCGTGGTATCGCAGAAACCTTCGCCAAAGCTGGCGCGCGCGTCGCTGTGGTGAGTCGCGCGCAGGAAAAGGTGGATGATACTGTCCAATCGCTAAAAAGCTGTGGTGCGGCAGATGCGCGTGGATTTGCAGCCGACGTGCGCGAAGCCGAGGCAATAAAAAATGGCATAGCGGAAATTGCAGCTGCTTGGGGGAAATTGGATGTCGTCGTCTCCGGTGCGGCGGGAAATTTTCCAGCGCTGGCGATGGGCATGTCGCCCAATGGGTTCCGCTCGGTAATCGAAATTGATTTGCTCGGTACATTTCATGTAATGCAGGCAATCTATCCGCATCTGCAAAAGCCGGGTGCATCGATTATTAATATATCTGCACCACAAGCAGAGATTCCCATGGCAGGCCAAAGCCATGTATGCGCCGCTAAAGCGGGTGTCGATATGATTACGCGCACGCTCTGTTTGGAGTGGGGTGCTGAGGGT
>DATIGS010000080.1:0-7486 GCA_035481425.1 Cellvibrio sp.
GAACGCCCGGCGGGAAAATTATCCGGCGGGATGAAACAGAAACTGGGGCTGGCGTGCACGCTTGTCCGCTCACCCGATCTCCTCCTGCTGGATGAACCCAGTGTGGGTGTTGATCCCCTCTCCCGCCGCGACCTGTGGAAAATCATCCAGCAACTGGTCGATGAAGAAAATCTCAGTGTTATGGTCAGCACTGCTTATATGGATGAAGCCGAGCGCTGCGCGCAAGTATTTGTAATGCATCAGGGCAAGGTACTTGCTGAGGGAACCCCGCAGGCATTGCGCGAACGAGCCCGCGGTTTGACTTATACCGCCCAGCCGCCCGCCGGCGTACCCGCGCGTGAATTACAAGCGCGGCTGATAGACGCGCAAGAGCTGATCACTGACGCCGTACCCCAAGGTGGCGCCGTGCGCTTTATCCGTGATACCCGAGCCAATATCGAGGACATCGCCACCTTAACCGATCAGGCCAACTGTGAACCGCGGACAGAGGAACTAGAAGACGCGTTTATGATGTTGCTCCACGAACATCACCAGGGTGAAAACAACAGCGCGGCATCAACTGTCACCACAACAACAACCCATGAAAATACCGATAAACCAGTCATTGTCGTGCGGGATCTGGTGCGAAAGTTTGGCGACTTTACGGCCGTCGCCAGTACCTCTTTTGAGGTCGAACGCGGAGAAATTTTTGGCCTGTTAGGCCCCAATGGCGCGGGCAAAACCACCACTTTCCGGATGCTGTGCGGCCTGCTGCCCGCCACCAGTGGTCACCTTGAAGTGGCGGGCATGAACCTGCGCACTGCTCGCGCCCAGGCGCGTGCACGCATCGGCTATGTTGCGCAAAAGTTTGCGCTCTACGGAAATTTAACCATCCGCGAGAACCTGGAATTTTTCGGCGGCGCCTATGGATTGCGCGGCGCCAAATTGCGGGAGCGGATCAATACTATCCTTAAACAATTTTCGCTCGAGCCGGACGCGCGCAGCGGCGAATTGCCCGGCGGTTTCAAACAGCGGTTGGCGATGGCCACCGGGTTGTTGCATGAGCCGGAAATATTGTTTCTCGACGAGCCCACCAGCGGCATAGATCCCCTAGCCCGCCGGGCGTTTTGGCGCACCATTACCTCACTCGCCAAGAGCGGCGTCACCATTATTGTTACCACCCACTTTATGGAAGAAGCCGAATATTGCGACCGCATCGCGATTCAGGATGCCGGCAAAATGCTCGCCCTGGGCACTCCGGCACAGGTGCGTAAATTGGCTGAAGGTGACAATGCGAGGGATATGAACAGCGCGTTTATCGCGATTGTGGAGCGAGGCCGCGCCACGAATGACCAGCCCCGCGCCGCGCAAGAGCAGGCCAAGCCGGAGGTATCTGCATGAGCGACAACATCAGGGACACGGGTTTTATCAGCCGCTTCATCGCCCTGGTCCGCAAGGAAACCCGCCAGATGCTGCGCGACCGCAGTAATCTGGCCGTAGGTTTACTCCTGCCAGCGGTGCTCATCCTACTGTTTGGTTACGGGTTGTCATTCGATGTGACCGATGCGCCTGTCGCTGTGGTGATGGAAGATAAATCCCCGGTAGCACATTCGGTCGTAGCGGGTTTTAACGGTTCTGACTACCTGGCGCCGGTCTGGGTAGATTCGATGCCCGAAGCCGAACGCTTAATCCGGGCGGCCGATGTCATTGCGATAGTGCGGGTGCCGGTGGATTTTTCGCGCCGGTTGGCGGCCGGTAATGCGCACATTCAGCTCATGCTGAACGGTGCCGATTCAAGCACTGCATCGGTTTTGGAAGGCTATGTGAATGGCGCCATCGCCACTTGGGCACAGCATCAACTTGATCGCTCGGGCGCACCCGGTGCCAACGCGAATGTCGAAATCATCCAGCGCATGTGGTTTAACGAGGCTTCCACCAGCACCTGGTATTTGGTACCCGGATTGATCGCATTAGTGATGACCTTGATCGGCGCGTTTTTGACATCGCTGTTGATCGCCCGTGAATGGGAGCGAGGCACATTGGAGTCGCTGTTCGTCACGCCGGTGCGACCGCTGGAAATTGTGCTCGCGAAACTGGTGCCCTACCTGGTTATCGGCGCGATAGATCTGGTTCTCTGTTTACTTGCCGCCAAATTTCTTTTTCAGGTACCCATGCGCGGTTCGCTCTGGGCGATCCTGCTGGCATCCATGTTGTATCTCGCAGTATCGCTATTGCTCGGCCTATTTATTTCCGGCAAAACCCGCAACCAATTCCAGGCAAGCCAAGTCGCGTTGCTGGTGAGTTTTATGCCGGCCTTAATGCTCTCCGGTTTTGTATTTGACCTGCGCAATGTGCCCGCTGTTGTACAAGTGATCAGCCACTTACTGCCCGCCACTCATTTTATGCAGCTCATTAAAACCTTATTCCTGGCAGGCGATAATTGGTCGATGCTGTTGCGCGATTGTTCAATTCTGTTGCTGTACGCCGTGCTACTCACGTTCGCAGTGCACCGAACCCTGCGCAAAAAACTGGACTAAACCATGCAAGCACTAGTGAATGTTTTTTCCGCTGACCGGTTTTCTGCAATGCGCGATTATGTAGCGCAAATCGGTTTTTTATTTCGCAAAGAATTAATCACAATCTTTAAAGAACCATCGAGCAGAATGCTGCTAATTGGCCCCGCGTTAATGCAAGCATTATTATTTGGTTACGGCGCCACCTATGATTTGACCTACGCCCCCTATGCCGTGCTCGACCAAAGCCGCGGTGCGGCATCCACTGAATTGTTGGCCAAAATTGATAGCACGGATGTATTCAGGCGCGAGCTGACGCTCAGCTCACCGACACAAATTGCCGATGCCATCGAAAACAAAAATTTGCTATTGGTGTTGAGTATTCCATCGGATTTTGAAGCGCGCCTTGCCAAAGGCGAAGCAGCTCCCCTGCAATTAATCCTCGACGGCCGCAACTCCACTACTGCCGGTGCCGCCGCTGCACAAATCAGTGCCATAGTGAACACCTATAACCAGACGCGAAACGGCATCGCCAGCATCAGCATCGAACGGCGCGCCTGGTACAACCCGAATTTGGAATCGCGCTGGAATTTAATGACCGCATTAATCGCCGCGCTGAGCATGATACAAACGCTGATGCTCGCCGCATTGTCAGTCGCACGCGAACGCGAGCAAGGCACCTTCGATCAATTATTAGTAACGCCACTCTCACCCATGCAAATCCTGATCGGCAAAGCATTGCCATCGATTCTGGTCGGCCTGCTGCAATCCACCATTATTTTGTTGGTGATTCGATTTTGGTTTCAAATTCCCATGAGTGGTTCTTATTGGTTGCTGTATTTGGGATTAATTACATTTACCGGCGCCGCGGTAGGCATGGGCCTTTCGATTTCTGCACTATCCAGCAGCATGCAACAGGCGATGCTCTATACATTTTTATTAATCATGCCGATGATGCTGCTTTCCGGCCTGCTTACACCCGTGCGCAACATGCCGGAAATTTTACAAATTGCTACCTACGCAAATCCATTGCGCTTCGGCATGGACATGGTGCGCCGCATTTATCTGGAAGGCGCAGGCTTTCATGAAATCGCATTTAATTTTGTGCCCATGCTGGCAGTCGCGGCGATTACGCTACCACTGGCGGCATGGCTATTCAGGAACAAGCTGGGATAAAAAGTCGCGCGAGTTACAAACGGTTTTTTTACTGCTCGAAAAATTTTGCAATTTATCGTGCAAGATAGGCCCATGCTTGTTTCGTACCCAGCGCATAAAGGGCACCCAATAATAAGCACACACCCGAACTCACCAACCAAAACGTCAAACTATTTTCCGGGAACAGCGGCATCAACGGAATGAAAGCAACTCCACGCAACAAATAAATAGTAGAGATAACACACAAAGCCGTGCGCACCAGCGGCAATTTTCTAATAACGCCCGCGCCCGATAACGCATACAGCGACCACACAACTAACACCACCACAATAACCGACGTCACTACCGTGGGATAAAGCATCCCCGCCTCCGCCATTTGTGCCATTTGTTCCCCCGCACCAAATGCACGATACCAATCGGCGCCGAAAATAATACAGCCGAGATGAAGCAGGGCGGCAATACCACTGCAGATTGACGCGAGAATTAGAAACGAGTTTTTTGGCATGGCCGCAATATTAATCCATCAACAAAATATTTAAGGGGAATCGAAAATATCAAATACAAGAATGAGAGGCAAATTCAGGCACTCAGAGTGCGCTTTGTAGCTGAATTAATTCTTTACCTCACAGTCTCAATTAGCATGAAATATGTATTGATAATATTGCTTGTGGCTCTCGGCGCGGCTGCTCTGTGCTTTAAAGATCGAGTACTGCTGTCGCCGCATGATTCCTATTACTCCGCGTTGCTGCGTGAAAACCTCAGGGCTGCGGCAGAGCAGTGGAGAATGGAAGCGGAGCAATCTTTGGCGGCGCCGCTATCAATATCCCTGCCTTACAGCGAGCATCGTTTGCTTGAAACTGATTATCTACAACCCATCACATTCGCGGTTGATCGAAAAACGGATGAGCTCATCCATGTTGCCATTTTTCCATCCATAAATACGCGCGCCGAAGTTTTCGTGGATGTGTTTTATGTCGCAGATACATCGACCAAACCAACTCGCATTGACAGCATGTCAGCAAATGAACAACAACTGCAGGTTGTGGCCGAACGTGCCGGCCAATACCTGGTGCGTATACAACCGTCCCATATTGCGCAGGGATTGATAGATATCGCCATTACCTCCCCACTTCGCTATGGGTTTCCAGTAGATACCGAACGAGAAAATACTGTGCAGAGTCTGTTTGGCGTTGATCGTGATGGCGGAGCGAGACGACATGAAGGCATCGATATTTTTGCACCGCGCGGCACGCCGGTAATAGCAGCTGAAGCAGGTTTTGTTACTCGCGTCGGGGATACAGCGCGCGGAGGAAAAAATGTGTGGGTACGTGGCGACCAGCGTTCTTTTTACTATGCGCATCTTGATTCAATCGCTGTGTCCACCCGAGACCGAATCGCGCGTGGAGAAGTGCTTGGCACTGTCGGCAATACCGGCAATGCAGTCACTACCAATCCGCACTTGCATTTTGGAATCTATAAATTCGCTCAAGGAGCAGTTGATCCTTTACCTTTGGTTGGGCGAAAAAAATCGGTAAGTACCTACACTCCACCCGTCGTTGACTTGGCACCGCGTTGGTTGTCGATTAATACAGATAAAATAAATTTGCGCAGCGGTCCCTCATCAAAAACCATCACTACTGCCTCATTGATACGTGGCGAATTAGTGCAAGTGGATTCAGTTTCCGGAGACTGGTTGCGGGTCACAACAGGCAACAATCAAAAAGGATTTGTGGCACGGCGCTTAACGCAGACGCCGACGGAATCGATATTAGCGCTCACGGAAAATCATGTTGCGTTTTTGTTACCCGATGACACTGCGCCGGTTGTCGGGAATTTTGCGGCGGGCGATAAACTAGCCATCCTGGGCCGTTTTGGCAGCTTTGCGTGGGTCAAAATGCCCGGCGGGGTTTACGCTTGGGCCAAACCCGCCAAGCAAAAAACCCCAACACCGGATTAAATTTACACACCGCCCAAATCCCAACAATTTTTTTGATTCGAAATTATCCCAGACATGGGCAGTTTTATTTAGCACGACGATTGGCTAGCGCTGGCGACCAAATTGCGCTATCACACCGAACACATTGAGCTTTGTTTCCGCTTTCAATTTGTTGAGCAAATCCACAATTGACACAGCTGTGAACACCGGAGTGCGGAACAATCTTATATTCATCCCGATGCTCGGGAGGCAAGACAGAGAGACCAGGGCGAACATTGTCGGCGTCAAAGAAGTAAAGGCTAACATCACCATCGGTTTCCACTATTGCCAATCTCACCTGCCCCAAGTGCTCTACGCCTCGCTGCCGAAACTCCATCAATAATTCGCCCGACGAAATATTTAATTTTTTTAAAGACTTTAGCTCGTAAAGCCCCTCTTTAATAACAGTAATCGGAACACCTTCAATCAAGGCATGCAAATGTTTACTTCGCCGTATAGCAAAAATGGTTAAACGATAAAGCACCAGGAGAGTCACAAACACTACCGCGACTGGCAATAAGGCTACATCGTGATAAAAAGACACATCACCCGCCGCAGAACCCAAAGTCAGGATTACTACAAGTTCAAACAGCGAGAGCTGCCGTATGCCACGCCGCCCGCTGCATTTCAAAAATAAAAACACAGCGATGAACGCTAAACTCGCGCGAAAAGCCACTTCATAAAGGAATGAAATCGGAAATTCATCAATCAGCATTCGCTGCAAATCAAATGGTGTCATTTCTACCTGCCATCGCTTCCGGTTTTACGTTGTGCCCACAACAAAGAGAGACCTCAAATTCTGGCAAGTGTTCGGGGCATATAGTTTTACCACTCATCATAACCATAGGCACATCGCCAAAGTTCGCATTTTTTCTCACGCGAATAGCCAACGATGTTCTTCAAAACCAACGACCTACTATAACTATAGTTGACAAGCGAGCAGCTTCTGATAGGATCTACTACAACTATAGTAGAAGGTGCGCTTTATGAGTATTTCTTTAACCGACCGCGAAGCTGATGTAATGCAGATTTTATGGGATAACGGCCCCTCAGTAGTTAACGAGGTGCGCAGCTTACTGCGCGATGAGCTTGCTTACACAACTGTACTCACCATCTTGCGCACATTGGAAACGAAGGGTTATGTCACTCACGATGAAGAAGGCAAAGTGCATCGTTATGCGGCTGCTGTGCAGCAACAAGCTGCGCAAAAAAGTGCGCTCAGCCATTTGACTAGCAAGCTGTTTAAAGGCTCAACCGAATTGTTATTCGCACAACTTGTGTCAGACAAAAATCTCACCAAAGATCAAATCGCACGCATGCGGGCATTGCTGGAAGAGCCCCCTAAAGATAAGGAGAAATAGTCATGTTAGTTTGGATAATCTACGTCATTTTTGTCTCGCTGCTATTAGGTGTAGCTGCCATAGCCGCAGAGCGCCGCGCACATTTGCGCGGTAAAACCAGCCGTTGGTATTGGATAGTAGCGATTGTTGCTTCGCTGTTAATCCCGACGGCAATCGCATCTGTTTCTATTTCGTTACCGAATATTTTTAATTCACAGTCAGTGCAAAAAGTGGTTGTGCTGCGTGAGGCCACATCAAGCTACTTGTCACCATTTTTATGGCTCTCTGAAAATCATTTTCTTCAATCTGAACATCATAATTTTGATGCAATTATTAAACAGTTATGGATGTGGTTATCCGCTTTCCTGCTCTGCGCATTGACGGTTAGTGGTGCACATTTGTTGTGGCGCAAACAGCGATGGGAAAAATCAACTCTGCTTAATACACCCGTGTTGGTGACAGCTGATGTTGGTCCTGCAGTTGTTGGTTTGATTAATCCACAAATTGTTATTCCGCAATGGGTT
>DATIGS010000081.1:0-9541 GCA_035481425.1 Cellvibrio sp.
GTTGAGTTATCACAAGTTTGATGCTGATGTCATGGGCGCGGATTATGGCGATGAAATTGATTTTAGTATTAGTAAAAAAACAGGCGCAGTGGTGTGGACTGCGAAATACGCCCAATATGCAATGGGTGATGTAGCTACAAGAGTCACTGACACGGAGAAATTTTGGGTAATGGCGGACTGGAATTTTTAATCCGTTGATTGTCTGAGTGTCCCATTTTAATTTCGATTTATGAAAGTTTCCTCGAAGTAGAAAGGAAATGTTAATAACCCTCATCATTAGAATGGGGGTTATTTTTTTGTATCGGAAAAATGGATGTTTATAAGGAGTGAAGCGCGAACAAATGGAGAAATTTATGAAATGCTAGTTTTCATATTTTTTTCTGGATAAGGCGACAAATGCTTAATTATGAGAAAGCTTTGATATTGCAGGCAGAAGATAAAGAAAACCCCCAGCTTTTGGCTGAGGGTTTTGCGAATAATTCAAAGCACTATTAATGCAGAGAAATTACTTCTTCGGGTAATCGCGTTTTGGGCTACCGGTATATTGTTGGCGTGGTCGACCAATTTTATAAGAGGTGCTCACCATTTCATTCCAGTGAGAGTACCAGCCTACAGCGCGACCCAAGGCAAAAATCACAGTAAACATTTCGGTTGGGATTCCGATAGCTTTCATGATGATGCCAGAATAAAAGTCTACGTTCGGGTAGAGTTTTTTGGAGATGAAGTAGGGGTCTTCCAGAGCAATTTGTTCAAGGCGTTTGGCAATGGCTAACAATGGTTCGTTTTCCAAACCTAATTCAGAAAGTACTTCATCACAGGTTTGTTTCATTACTTTGGCGCGTGGGTCAAAGTTTTTGTACACGCGGTGACCAAAGCCCATCAGGCGGAAGCCGGAAGTTTTGTCTTTGGCGCGTGCAACACAGGCTTCGATATTGTCAACGGTGCCGATTTCTTCCAGCATTTCCAGAACAGCTTCGTTGGCGCCGCCATGCGCAGGGCCCCAAAGAGTTGAAATGCCGGCTGCTATTGCAGCGAAAGGGTTGGTGCCTGACGAACCGGACAAGCGAACGGTCGAGGTTGATGCATTTTGTTCATGATCGGCATGCAGAATGAAGATTCTGTCCATCGCTTTAGCAATAGTTTTGCTAACACTTGATGGCTTGCCTGCAGTACCGAAAGTCATATTCAGGAAGTTTTCGGCGTAATCAAGATTGCTGTCGGTGGCTACAAATTCTTCACCCTTACGGTGTTTGTAAACCATAGCAGAAAGGGTGGCAATTTGGCCGATCAGACGATAAGCCGTCAGTTTGCGGCTTTCTGCATTGGTAATATCGATCTCATCGTTGTAAACCGCAGCTAGCGCGGCAACTGCGCTGCAAAGAATCGCCATCGGGTGTGATTCGGGCTTGAAACTTTTGATGATATTGGCAACAGAGGAATCAACAACAGAGTGCTTTTTAACTTCGGTGGTGAATTCTTCTTTCTGGGCTGGGGTTGGCAGTTCGCCATTAAGGAGGAGGTAACAGGTTTCGATGTAATCAGAGGAGACAGCTAGTTGTTCAATCGGATAACCGCGGTGGAGCAGGACACCTTCATCGCCATCAATAAACGTAATCTTGGATTCGCATGAGGCGGTGGACATAAAACCTGGGTCAAACGTGAAAAAGCCATTCTTGGTGATACTGGTAACGTCGATAACGTCAGGTCCGATGGTGCTGGCATAAATAGGTAATTCAATCTTCGAATCAATGCCATCAATCGTGAGATGTGCTTTCTTGTCAGTCATTACTGACTCCTGTGCTTACTGATTAAGACTAAAGGCTTGAGAGAAGCATGTTTCGCTCTACTCAACTGATAAAAACTGTAGGTAACATTGCGATGTGCAAATAGCTCTACTTTTAATAGCGTCATAGGCCGGCTATGTTTTTTATGGACTAGTCGGCTTCTTATGGTGGGCCGACACTGCCGTTTGCGAGCGGCATTATAGATGACTTAATTGTTAAGGCGAAAGTTTTTGGGGCATTGGCTGGGCAATTTCTTCTATCTTTTTTTGATTTTTTAACGCCACTGTTTGAATAAAATTGATGTCGCATCATTTTGCTGAAAAAAGCATCAATATGAGTGCACTCAACTGGCGCGCAAATTTTAAAAGTGCGCAGATGCAGTGCATAAATTTTTGAAATCCTTTAATGGAATCAATATGTTGCGTAAAAGCACCGTTAAATATCTCTCTGCGGTTTTTTCAAGCGGTATGGGCAGGTTTCGCTAGGGTTTTTTGTTTGTGTTTCCATAATCCAATCTCTATAATGCTGCGCGACTTGCAGGGCGTGTTTCATTTGGGGTCATTTTTAGATGATAAAAAATGAAGCGCTTATTCTTAAACCTGCCCGCGACGGGCATAAAAGGTGAGATAGACCGTGAACAAGAAAAGACCTGTCAACCTAGATATAGCAACAATTAAACTCCCCATCACCGCCTACGTTTCCATTCTTCATCGTGCCTCCGGCGTTTTTCTTTTTGCAGGTGTAGCTGTCCTGTTATGGATGCTTGATGCCAGTCTCGATTCGCAAGAAGGATTTAACAGTGTCAGCGATTTGGCCGCTAATCCTATTTGCCAGTTTGTCCTTTGGGCTGTACTGGCTGGTTTGGCATATCACTTGGTGGCAGGTATTCGTCACTTAATTATGGATTTTGGTGTTGGCGAATCTCTTAAAGGCGGCCAAACCGGTGCCAAAATTGTAGTGGTAGTAGCCATTGTATTGATCGTATTGGCGGGGGTGTGGGTATGGTAACTTCAGTAACCAGTTTCGGGCGCAGCGGTCTTTATGATTGGCTTATTCAGCGCGTCGGTGGTGCCGTCATGGCGGCTTACACCATTTTTATCGTAGTTTATTTGGCGTGCAATCCTGAATTAACCTTCGAGCAATGGCAGTCCCTTTATAATCAATTGTGGATGCGTGTATTTACTCTCGTTACTCTTCTCTCCTTTATATCTCATGCATGGATCGGTTTGTGGGCTGTGCTGACTGATTATCTAACTACCCGCCTGTTGGGCGCCAAAGCGACCTTTCTTCGTATTTTTGCGCAAATAGTGTTAGGTGCTGTTGCAGTTACCTATCTGGTTTGGGGTATTCAGGTAATTTGGGGTATTAACTAATGGCTAATATGCGCACGATTTCTTTTGACGGTATTGTTGTTGGCGGTGGCGGCGCTGGTATGCGCGCGGCACTGCAGTTGGCTCAGTCCGGTTATAAAACCGCAGTAATTACCAAGGTGTTTCCAACCCGCTCGCACACTGTGTCTGCTCAAGGTGGCATTACTTGTGCGATCGCGAGTGCTGACCCCAATGATGATTGGCGTTGGCACATGTATGACACAGTTAAAGGTTCTGATTACATTGGAGACCAGGACGCCATTGAATATATGTGTTCAGTTGGTCCAGAGGCTGTGTTCGAATTGGAACATATGGGTTTACCTTTCTCGCGCACTGATGAAGGTCGTATTTATCAGCGCCCATTCGGTGGTCAATCGAAAAATTTTGGAGAAGGTGGTCAGGCAGCTCGCACTTGCGCAGCGGCAGACCGTACCGGCCATGCACTACTTCACACGCTGTATCAAGGTAACCTGAAAAATAAAACTGTATTCCTTAATGAGTGGTTTGCAGTTGACTTGGTTAAGAATGCCGATGGCGCAGTGGTTGGTGTAATCGCGATCAACATCGAAGATGGCGAAACTGTTTATGTGAAGGCCAAAGCGACTGTACTGGCAACCGGTGGTGCAGGGCGCATTTACGCATCTACTACTAACGCGCACATCAATACGGGTGATGGCGTTGGCATGGCACTTCGTGCTGGTTTCCCAGTCCAAGATATCGAAATGTGGCAGTTCCACCCAACAGGTATTGCCGGTGCCGGTGTATTGGTAACCGAAGGTTGCCGCGGCGAAGGTGGTTACCTGATCAACTCCGATGGTGAACGTTTCATGGAACGTTATGCACCTAACGCTAAAGATCTTGCCGGCCGAGATGTTGTTGCGCGTTCCATGATTCAGGAAATTATTGCTGGTCGTGGTGTTGGTCCAAACAAAGATCACGTGCTGCTTAAACTCGATCACCTTGGTGAAGAAGTACTTGAAAGCAAGTTGCCGGGTATCTGTGAGTTATCACGTACCTTTGCTCACGTAGATCCTGTATACGCACCAATCCCTGTAGTTCCAACTTGTCACTATATGATGGGCGGTATTCCTACCAATGTGAATGGTCAGGCATTGACTGTTGATGCAGATGGCAATGACGTTGTGATTGATGGTCTCTTCGCCTGTGGTGAAGTGGCTTGCGTATCGGTACACGGTGCAAACCGTTTGGGCGGTAACTCACTGCTCGACTTGGTGGTATTTGGCCGTGCAGCTGGTTTGTATATTGAAAAAGCGTTGCGCGAAGGTATTGAGCATCGCGATGCGACCCAGGCTGATATTGATAAAGCCATGGCTCGTTTGAATAAAATTAACACTTCAACGACTGGTGAAAGTGCCTCGGTTCTGCGCAAAGAGCTGCAAACCATTATGCAAAACTACTTTGGCGTGTTCCGCAAAGGGGAGTTTATGCAAAAAGGTATTGAGCAATTGGCTGAGTTGCGCAAGCGTATAGAAAATGTTGCGATTACTGATAAGAGCAATGCATTTAATACCGCGCGTATCGAAGCTCTGGAGTTGCAAAACCTGCTTGAGGTGGCTGAAGCAACTGCAATTGCAGCGGAAGAGCGCAAAGAATCTCGTGGTGCTCACGCTCGTGAAGACTATGAAGATCGTGACGATACCAATTGGTTGTGTCACTCAATGTATTTCCCCGGCGAAAAGCGCGTTGGCAAGCGCGCGGTGAATTTCAAACCGCGCACCATGGAAGCTTTCCAACCCAAAAAACGCACTTATTAATCGGGAGCAGAAATCATGTTAAAAGTACAAGTTTATCGCTACAACCCTGAAACTGATAACGCGCCCTATATGAAAACCTATGAGATTGATACTCAAGGTAAAGATTTGATGGTGCTGGATGTTCTCGAGCTGTTGAAAGCTCAGGATCAATCATTGGCTTATCGTCGTTCATGCCGTGAAGGTGTTTGTGGTTCTGATGGTATGAATATCAATGGCAAAAATGGATTGGCTTGTATTAAGCCAATCTCTGAATGCATCAAGAACAATACCTTGATTTTGCGTCCTTTGCCTGGCTTGCCCGTTATTCGTGATCTGGTGGTTGATATGACCCAGTTCTACGATCAATATAAAAAAATCGAGCCGTATTTGCAAAACGATACTCCAGCGCCAGCGATCGAGCGTTTGCAGTCGCCTGCAGACCGCGAAAAGCTGGATGGACTTTATGAGTGTATACTTTGCGCTTGCTGCTCAACGAGCTGTCCGTCATTCTGGTGGAATCCGGATAAATTTATTGGCCCAGCGGGATTGTTGCAGGCATATCGTTTCCTGGCAGATAGTCGGGATTTGGCAACTGAAAAACGACTGGCTAAATTGGATGATCCTTTCAGTGTTTTCCGTTGTCACGGTATCCAAAACTGTGTTGCGGTTTGCCCCAAAGGCCTTAACCCAACACGAGCTATCGGTCATATCCGTAATATGTTGTTACAGAGCGCTACCTAAGGTGGCGCTTTTGTGTATCTGAAGCATGCAAAAATTTGGTGATTTGATGAGCGGTTCGCGCTTGTTTAATCAAAAACTGTTTGTCGTCGCCTTAGGTGACGATAACTTAAAAGCGGCGCTTTTAATCACAAGTCGAAAGCGTTTGGTAGCTAACCGCTAGTTGATAGCAGGGGCCAGTCCCCAAAAATTAAGGTGAGTGGAATGCAAGACAGCATTATGGAGCAATTTTGGAGTACTTCTCACATCTCTGGTGGGAATGCTGCTTATGTCGAAGAGCTCTACGACACATATCTACATAATCCTAATGCCGTTCCTGAAGAATGGCGCAATTACTTCGATCAGTTGCCTCGTGTAAATGGCGTACTGACTCAAGATACTCCCCATTCGGTCATTCGCGCTCAATTTGAACAATTGGGTAAATCACGTATTCGCACAGTTACAGTTGCTGGTGGCTCCGTAAGTGCAGAACACGAACAAAAACAAATTAAAGTCCTGCAATTAATTAGTTCTTATCGTTTTCGTGGGCATCAAAAGGCACAGCTCGATCCATTGGGGTTGATGGTGCGTGAGCCTGTTGCTGATTTGGATTTGCAGTTCCATGGCTTGACTAATGCTGATTTGGATACCGTATTTAGCACTGGCAATTTGTTCATCGGCAAAGAGCAGGCAACTTTGCGTGAAATCATTGAAGCTCTGGAAAAAACTTATTGCGGTCATATCGGTGCTGAAATCATGCACATTACGCCATTGGCGGAAAAACAATGGCTGCAGCAACGTCTTGAAAGTGTACGTTCGAATCCTGAGTTTTCCAAAGAGCAGCGTTTAGCTTTGCTCGAGCGTTTGACCGCTGCAGAAGGTCTTGAGCGCCATCTTGATAGTAAATATCCAGGTACCAAGCGTTTTGGTTTGGAGGGCGGCGAGAGCTTCATCCCGTTAGTGGATGCGCTAGTAAAGCGTGCAGGTACTTATGGTGCCAAAGAAATTGTATTGGGCATGGCACACCGTGGCCGTTTGAACACCTTGGTAAACGTGTTCGGTAAGAATCCGGCAGAGCTGTTTGCTGAGTTTGATGGTAAGCGTTCGTTAAATACGTCTGGCGACGTGAAGTATCACTCGGGTTTCTCATCCAACGTGATGACTCCTGGCGGTGAATTGCACATGGCAATGGCCTTTAACCCATCACATCTGGAAATTGTTTCGCCAGTGGTTGAGGGTTCTGTGCGTGCACGTCAGGATCGTCGTAGTGATAAAACCGGTGCGAAAGTAGTGCCGATCAATGTTCACGGCGATGCAGCTTTTGCGGGGCAGGGCGTGGTGATGGAGACATTCCAAATGTCCCAAACACGTGCATACGGTACCGGGGGTACTTTGCATATCGTCATTAACAACCAGGTTGGTTTTACTACCAATAAACGTGAAGACGCACGTTCTACAGAATACTGTACTGACGTTGCCAAAATGATTGAGTGCCCGATCTTCCACGTAAATGGAGATGACCCTGAGGCGGTCTTGTTCGTTGCACAATTGGCGATGGATTATCGTTACGAATTTAAAAAAGACGTAGTGATCGATTTGGTTTGCTATCGTCGTCGTGGTCACAATGAAACTGATGAGCCGTCAGCAACCCAACCTCTGATGTATCAAATCATTCGTGCCCTCAAAACTACCCGCACGTTATATGCGGATAAATTGGTCGCCGAGAACTTGTTAACTCAAGCGGCAGCAGATGATCTGACTACCAACTATCGTGCGGCGCTTGATCGTGGTGAGCACGTTGCCAGTGGATTGGTAAGTGAGCCTGACCGTACTTTATTTGTTGATTGGACTCCTTATATTGGTCACGACTGGGTTACACCGGCAAATACTGGTTACGAATTAAAAGCATTGCAATCTGCGGCACATAAAATGTGTGAAATGCCAGATGGTGTCGTTTTGCAGAAGCAAGTAGAAAAAATTTACGAAGATCGTCGCAAAATGGCTGGCGGTGCTTTACCGCTTAACTGGGGTATGGCTGAGACTCTGGCTTACGCAACCTTGCTGGAGCAGGGCTATCCGGTGCGTATGACCGGCCAGGATGTTGGCCGCGGTACTTTCTCCCATCGCCATGCAACCGTGCATAGCCAAAAAGATGGTTCAGCATATACTGCTCTGGCAAATATGAAAGCTGACCAGCCGACCTTTGAATTGTTTGATTCTTATTTGTCTGAAGAGGCTGTTCTCGCGTTTGAATACGGCTACTCAACTACTTCGCCAAAAGGTTTGGTAATTTGGGAGGCCCAATTCGGTGACTTCGCTAACGGTGCGCAAGTTGTTATTGACCAATTCATCACCAGTGGTGAGCACAAATGGGGTCGTTTGAGTGGTTTGACCATGTTGTTGCCTCATGGCTATGAAGGTCAGGGGCCAGAGCACTCATCCGCACGTCTCGAGCGTTTCATGCAGTTGTGTGCAGAGCACAATATTCAGGTATGTGTGCCGTCAACTCCGGCGCAAGTTTTCCATATGTTACGTCGTCAGGCGATTCGCCCAATGCGTCGTCCATTGATTGTCATGAGTCCGAAATCGCTGTTGCGTCATAAATTGGCAACATCAACGCTGGAAGAATTGGCTAATGGAAGTTTCCAAAACGTTATCACTGATGCGTCTGTTGATCCGGCAAAAGTAGAACGTGTAATTCTTTGCAGTGGTAAGGTTTATTACACTCTGCTGGAAGAGTGTACTGCGCGTAATCAGGAAAATGTTGCATTAATTCGCTTGGAGCAGTTATATCCATTCCCAGAGGCAGAATTAACCGCCGCTTTAGCTCCATTCAAAAGTATTAAAGATATTTTCTGGTGTCAGGAAGAGCCAATGAACCAAGGTGCGTGGTACAGCAGTCAACACCATATGCGTCATGCAGTTGCTGAAGTCTATGGCAAGGCAATGTACCTTGATTATGTAGGGCGTGATGCATCTGCTGCTCCTGCAGGTGGTTACATGTCTGCGCATATTGAAGAAGAGAAACGTTTTGTAAACAAAGCACTCACTGTGTGAGTGCTTTTTAACGCATTTTAAGTCGATCAAATAATCCTAGCGCTACAGAGAGATGGAATAGCATGAGTATAGAAATCAAAGCCCCTACATTCCCTGAATCCGTTGCAGATGGCACGGTAGCAACTTGGCACAAAAAACCGGGTGAAGCTGTCAAGCGCGATGAACTAATTGTTGATATTGAAACCGACAAGGTTGTGTTGGAAGTTGTTGCTCCTGCTGATGGTAGCATCGCTGAAATTTTTAAAGGCGAAGGCGAAACTGTATTGAGCAACGAAGTTATTGCTAAATTCGTTGAAGGCGCAGTGGCAGGTGCTCCTGCTGCAGCTGCTACTCCAGTTGCAGCAGCACCATCTGCAGCGAGCGCCGAACCAAAAGCGGCGGCAGTTAACCCAGCTGCGCGTAAGATGGCGGAAGAAAACAATGTGAACACTTCTGCAGTCGCCGGTTCAGGTAAAGACGGCCGTGTATTGAAAGAAGATGTTGCTAACCACATCAAATCAGCTCCAGCGGCTACATCTACTGCTGCAGCACCTGTTGCGGCAATTGAGGCAGTGGGTGATCGTGTAGAAAAACGTGTGCCTATGACTCGCCTGCGTAAGCGCATTGCCGAGCGTTTGCTTGAAGCTTCAAACACCACCGCAATGCTTACTACTTTCAACGAAGTGAACATGGCGCCAGTGATGGCACTGCGTGCGAAATACAAAGACCAATTCGAAAAAACTCACAATGGTTCTCGCTTGGGCTTTATGAGTTTCTTTGTAAAAGCAGCCGCTGAAGCACTGCGTCGCTTCCCGGTTGTGAATGCGTCTATCGATAACAACGATGTTGTTTATCACGGTTACCAAGATATCGGTGTTGC